>CALYUZ010000149.1 GCA_945492685.1 uncultured Methanomassiliicoccaceae archaeon
TAGCCTACATCCGTACCGAGGGTACGGCCGAGGTCGTCGACGAAGGCATGCAGCTGTTCGGATGTGGACAATGCCATCAGAGACCACCCCTCATCCTGAGTGCGGACGATACCATCTCACCCAATATCACGGCACAGGACGCCTTGTCCAAGGGATCCGCGCCATCCATCTCCACGGTCATCACGGGCCTGTCCTCGCAGCGGAGGATATCGACCATGTTGTCGACGATGAAATCCAGGAGATCGGAACCGGTGTGTCCCTTCAGGACCACCACCCTCAGCTCGGGTGCATGGGGATTGCTGTCGAACCACCCAACAAGCTCGTTGTGATCGAATTCGGGAAGCTCCCCGTAGAACGCACGTCCCGCGGTGTCCTCGTTGATGGCCATCTTCCATCTCCTGAACGCGGCACGGAAGTCCGTTGTACCATAAATGGCGGGAACGTTTCCGGAGATCTCGGATGCCAGTTCCCTCGGATACGGTGAATCCAGCATGGAATCGCGGTATACCGCAACAGAGGGGATCTCGTCCCTGAGCCTGTCCGCAGCGTTGCAGACGCCCGCCTCCTGAACTATCGAACATAGGACGCCGAGGACATATCCCGTGGAACTCCTCGCGCTCATACCTGCGGGAATCGTCACAACGGGAACGGAATCCCTTCCGGCAGCCTCGAGGAGCGGTCCGGACGATGTGACGCAGACCCTGGTGCATCCCCTGTCTCCAAGAGATGCGTACACCGAGAGGATGTCCTCCTCCGAACCGTCGTACGATATCAGGACCGCCACCGTATCCTCATCGACCCAACCGGGAACCCTGCTGTCACTGTATGAGGGAACCTGCCTGCTGGAGAACAGATCGGCATGGGCGGACACGATGTCGGGGGCGGTGGTGTTGAAACCGAATGAGAAGAAGCACACCTTGCCGGTCTCCGGAACAGGGAAACCGAGGTCGATATCCAGAGAATAGGATGCATGTTCGGGCAGTGATAGGATCTGCTCGCGGACGTTGATGTCCGACATGCGGTCGAAGTCACAGCTGCCTATTCCCGACACCATCTAAAGCACTCATCCCTTTGGATGACGATATCAGTGTTCTATAAAAAAGGGTGGGAGATGCTGGAGGATATTACCGATGCTTCGATACCAACACGGGCGAACACTCGGCCAAAGGGGTTATATACGGACCCCCGATTCGGCGATTCATGGCAAAGAAGAACGACAGCGGATTCCAGTCCTCTGCAGGTCTGATGAGGTACTTCGACACCGAGAACGAGAAAGGTGTCAAGATCGGGCCCAAGACGGTCATCGGAATCGCCATCGGACTCATCGTGATCGTTTCACTCCTGAACGTCGTCTTCCCCCTCAACTGATCGGGGATAACGTTCATTTTTCCATCATCCTATAGCTAAGGCTATAGGCATAAACATCATCAGACTTTAACCTGGTTTTTGAAGGTAAAGACACTGAATCGAGAGATTAAAGGATCTCTTCAGTTAATCGGTGCCGTTATACAAAAAATGAACTTTTTCCTACATCATTCCGATTACACTTGATCGGAAGAACATGAGTCAGAGGAGCATTACATAACGACCTATTCTGAATCCAAAGAGCAGTATGATGCTTTATTCTCCAAATTCGGCACCTTCACAATTTCAGTAATCAACGATGTGAAGATACGACCCAAATATCAAGAACGCCCACAGAAATCCGTAAAAACACTAAAAAGAGGTTTTGAAAGAGGTTTCCGACCGTTCCGGGATCAGATACGGTCGTCTGCAGTGATCTTGTACTCCTCGTGATACTTCTTCCTGAAGAGCTTGGACAGGATCGGCGGCGCGATGATAGTCGTAGCAACGGACATCAGAACGACGACCGCGTAGAGATCGGATGACATCATTCCGGTTCCGAGACCGATGGATGCAACGATGATTCCGACCTCTCCCCTGGGCATCATACCGACTCCGACGATGTTGAATCCCGCCTTGTCCAGCTGCTTGTCTCCCAGCTTGGCTCCGACACCGCATCCGATGTACTTGGTGACCAGAGCGATGAGGATGACCACAACGGCCAGGATGATGACGTGTGTGTCCGTGAGTGTGCTGATATCCACCTGGAGACCGACGTTGAGGAAGAAGAACGAGATGAAGAACGTGGTGATCGAATCGATCTTGTGCTCCAGATCCCACTCCCATGCGTAGTCCGCGAACAGCATTCCGGCCAGGAATGCACCGATGATCGCCGCGAGTCCGATGAACTCCGCGAATGCGGCCATGATCAGACAGACGATGACGGCGAACACGAGCTTGTTCACAGAGTAGGGGACCTTGCCTGCGGCGATGGCCTTCTGACGCCTGTTGTCGAAGTAGTCGTAGACCTTCGGCACGACGAACTTGCATGCGAGGATGACGATAACCACGAACAAAACAGCCTGGATGGAGATCGACAGGATGTTGGTGATGGACACACCCGACTCGGCCATTCCCTTGACGACGGCGAGGACGATCATTCCGAGGACATCGTCTATGACGGCCGCACCGATGATGATACGGGCCTCACGGGTGTCCATGAGCTTCATGTCCTTGATGATGCGCGCGGTGATACCGACGGATGTGGCGACCATGGCGGCGGCCATGAACATGGCGTGGTGCATGTCACCGTCGACGGCCATGATGAGGGCGAATCCCGCCACGAAGGGCAGGACGACTCCGAGAACCGCGGCAAGAAGCGCGGGCTTACCGGCACCGAGCAGGTCCTTGACCTTGGTCTCGAGTCCCACGGTGAACAACAGGAATATGACTCCCAGCTCCGCGAAGGCCTCGATTATCTCGTAGGTCGTGCTCGAATGGGAATCTGGTACGTTCGGATTGGAAATGCTGAGATCTAGGAACTCCATGAGCGAGAAGTCGCCGAATGCGAGGTTCGCTATGATGATACCCATCACGATCTCACCGATCAATCCGGGGAGACCGAATCTGCTCACCAGCGCCGACCCTATGCGGGCGAGGATGAACAGGATCGCCATTGTGAGCAACAGCTGGAATAGGTCCATGGTGTGCACATAAGGACCCCTTATTTAAATGAAATGAAGAACGACGGAACAGGGGACGAACCATCCGGAAGGCCGTATCTCAGACCTTCCGGGATCGTCCGTTTTCGGGTTTCAGAACGAGAAGCAGACGGAGCCTTCCGATCCGCTTCCGCCGAAGGAGAACACGACCGCGTGCCTCTGCTCTGCGACGGGTTCCTCGGGAACGGCTTCCGTGACGGGTTCTGTCGCGGGCGCCTCTATTGCGGGAACGACCTGGGCGGCGGGGATGAGGGCCGCCTCTGTC
>CALYUZ010000150.1 GCA_945492685.1 uncultured Methanomassiliicoccaceae archaeon
CGAAATCCCCGTACACAAGGGAAGTATATAAGGCTTCCGATTGTCCCGGGTTCTCGCCGATTCGATTTTGAATCGGTGATCTTGATTGAACGACTTTGAGTCGCAACCACACGATGCCACACATCGCGCATTCCCCTCTATTTCCCACTTGTATTTAAACATTTCTCTACACAAAAGTTGTCATGGTGCGAATATTACCATAATTGCGTCAGGAATTTTGGATTTCAGCTCCTTGTAGTCTGGATAATGCAGCTGAACGAGGTCCTCCCGGTGCATCCGCTTGCCGAGGAGTCTGGCGACGACCGTCGCCTCCGTCCTCCCCTCGACCTTCCAGGCTCCTGAATCCGAGGATGTGTCCGTGGAGACGTATATCGGAAGACGCAACCTGAGCCTCTCCGCATCATCGCACACATCCCACAGGATATCGATCTGCTCCTTCGGGATCTCCACCTTACTGCCACCACGGACGTTGAAAGAATAATCGCCCGATGTCCTCATCTCCTCGAGGGACCGCTTCCCGGCGGCCAGATTCGTGTTGAGCTCGGACATCATTGATTCTATTGTCAATCCCTGCATGCTCCCCCATAGTACATAATATAATATACAATAGGGAACACGGACAGGTTCACGACCCTGAAGCATCGGAGCTTCTCAGACATAAGATATATTGCATACCACGGATGCGGAGGTATGGATCAGTCGGAGATTCAGAAGGCATTGTCGGAACACCCCTGCTACAACGAGGAGGCCCATCACAAGTTCGCTAGGATGCATATCCCCGTTGCACCCCGCTGCAACATACAGTGCAACTACTGCAACCGTAGGTTCGACTGCTGCAACGAATCACGTCCGGGGGTCACCAGCGAGGTTCTCTCCCCCCAGGATGCCATCGTAAAGATCCGTGCCGTGAGGGAGAAGGTCCCCGAACTCAGGGTCATCGGCATAGCCGGGCCAGGAGATCCCCTTGCCAATGAGGAGACATTCCAATCTCTGGAGCTGATAGCCTCCGAGTTCCCCGATCTCACCCTGTGCGTCTCCACCAACGGACTTGCCCTCCCCGATTCCGCACAGAGACTCCACGATCTTGGAGTGAGGTTCATTACCGTCACGATGAACAGCTGCGATCCCGAGATAGGGGCGCAGATCTACGACTCGGTCGTCTTCCAGAAGAAGAAGTACTCGGGCGTGGAGGGTGCGAGGATCCTCATGGAGAGACAGTTGGAGGGAATTCGCCTCTCCGCCGAACTCGGGATGGTCGTGAAGGTCAACATCGTCATGGTCCCCGGGATCAATGACGGACACATCCCCGACCTTGTGAAGAAGGTCAAGTCCCTTGGAGCCTACATAGTGAACATACTTCCACTGATACCTGTGGAAGGGACAAAGTTCTCCGATAGGCGCGCACCCACACCTCTCGAAAGGAAGGAGCTGATGGACAGATGCTCCCTGGATGCGAAGATGATGCGCCACTGCAGGCAGTGCCGTGCAGACGCCATCGGCAAACTGGGAGAGGACAGGTCCTCGGAGTTCGTCCACTTCAGCGGATGCGGCTCGGGGTGCGGTCCGCAGAAACAGGTGAACGTGTCCCTCGACCTGGACCGCGACGAATCCCGTGTAGCCGTAGCATCCTCCGATGGGAAGACCGTGGACAGCGGATTCGGTAACGCCAAGGTGTTCCGTATATACGCCACCGATGGGGGAACATGCAGATTCCTCGAGGAGAGGCCGGTGAAGGACGATGAGACCGTCGCCGGAGACAGCCACAGGAAGCACATCGAGGCGATAGTGGACTCCATCAATGATTGCGGAACCGTCATCGTCAGGGAGATCGGACCCCTCCCATCGAAGGTCCTGAAGAACCTGGGGATGAAGGTCATCGTCTCCGAAGGGGATGTGGAGAGGGCCGTGAGGGACTCACGCTGACGCTCCCACGCGTCCCCGACAATTGTTTTTATAATTGTACCATGAGTGACCCCCATTAACGGAGTGTACACCATGGACGCTCAACAGATGAGAGAAACATACGTTGACTTCTTCAAAGAGAGGGGCCACGCCTACATAAGGTCCGCCCCCCTCATCCCAGAGAACGACCCCACCGTGCTCTTCACCACTGCAGGCATGCATCCACTCGTGCCCTACCTCCTCGGAGAGAGACACCCCGCAGGGAACAGGCTCACAGATTTCCAGAAGTGCGTCAGGACCGGGGACATCGACGAGGTCGGAGACGCAAGCCACCTGACCTTCTTCGAGATGCTCGGGAACTGGTCCCTCGGGGACTACTTCAAGAAAGAGTCCATCGGATGGAGCTACGAGTTCCTGACATCCGTCCTGGGAATGGATCCGAACCACCTCGCAGTCACCGCATTCGCCGGAGAGGGCGACATCCCCCGCGATGATGAGACGGCACAGATCTGGAAGAGCCACGGAATGAGGGATGACCAGATCTACTTCTACGGCAAGGAGGACAACTGGTGGGGACCCGCCGGCCAGACCGGACCCTGCGGACCCGATACCGAGATCTTCTACGATGACGGCAGGCCCAAATGTGGACCGAACTGCGGACCCTCCTGCCACTGCGGGAAGTTCACCGAGATCTGGAACAACGTCTTCATGCAGTACTTCAAGGACGCCGAAGGCAAGTTCACACCCCTCAAGCAGAAGAACGTCGACACCGGAATGGGACTCGAGAGGATCCTCCGCATCCTGAACGGAAAGGAGACCGTCTACGACACCCCCCTGTTCACCGGCATCATCGGCAAGCTCGAGGAGCTCTCCGGGAAGAAATACGGGGAGAACGCCGATGACACCAAGGCGTTCAGGATCGTCTCCGACCACCTCAGGGCCGCCACGTTCATCCTCGGTGACGGGGTCGTCCCGGCCAAGATCGGACAGGGATACATCCTCAGGAGGCTCATCAGAAGGGCCAGCAGGTACGTGTCCAAACTCGGCATCGAGAAGACATGCATGAGGGAGATCTCGGAGGTCGTCGTCTCCGAGTACTCCAAGGCATATCCGGAGCTCGAGAGGAACAAGGACTTCATCTACACCAACATCACCGCCGAGGAGGAGAAGTTCCGCGAGACCCTCACCAAGGGACTCAGGAGGTTCAACGAGATGATCGCCGAGAACGGCGACAAGAAGGTCCTGGACGGAGAGATGGTTTTCAGGCTCTACGACACCTTCGGATTCCCCGTTGAACTCACCACGGAGCTCGCCG
>CALYUZ010000151.1 GCA_945492685.1 uncultured Methanomassiliicoccaceae archaeon
AGGACCGAGGACTTCTTTCCGGAAACTCCGTGCCTTCCGATGGCCTTCACATAGCCATCATTGGTCATCAGGTCGGCAACAAGCATGATGTGCCTGATGTCGACATCCAGACCTGCCTCTCCGAGGGTTCCCATGGCCTCATGGATGATGGAGTTCCTGGCGGCCTCGATTCCGAGGACGTCGGCAACCTCCAGGATACTGTTCGTCATGACGTTGTCAGCATCCACACCCTCGACCTTGAGGACCTCTTTGAGGTTGCTTCCTTCAGTGATGATCTTCCAGGATCCCTCCGTCTTCGAAAGGACCGCTCTCGTGATGCCGTCGATTCCCTTGATCTTGGCACCCTTGATGGCGTCATACATCACCTGCAGCTTCTTGTATGAGGGCTCGTCGGATGTGACCACGATGTCGAATCCCGACATGGTGACCATACCGCGGACGGCCTTCACCTTGTTCAGCCTCTCGACGATGTCCTCGGACTTGATGCCCCTGGACTCCATCTTGCGGACATCGGGGTTGATGATCAACCTCATGTTGGTGATGTCCGTCTCCACGGAGGCTATGTCGAGCAGGAGTGTCATCTCGATGTTCGAGGCGACGTGACGTGCGACGTTCTCATCCTCGGCTGCGATGCCGGTGAGGGGGATGTCCATGGAAGGTGTGCTGGGCACACGCCTGGCATCCACGATCTCGATGAGACGGGGCAGTCCCTGCGTGACGTTGATGTTCGCGACTCCCGCGTAGTGGAATGTACGCATGTTCATCTGTGTACCGGGCTCTCCTATGGAGTGCGCGGCCATGACCCCTGCGGACTCGTTCTGGTCCATCTTGTGGGCTGTGTACATCCTGTTGGCCACGGTGAGCAGCTGTCTGCATACGTCGTCGTCCAGGTCCGCATTCTTGATGCGGGCTGCGATGTCGACGTAGATCTTCATGGGGAGCTCGATACCGAGCTCCTGGGAGAGGGCCTTGAGCCTGAGCTCGCCCTCGGAGTACTGGTAGAAGTTGGTGACCTCCTCCATGGGCTGGACGGGCACCTCCTCCTCCACAGCCTTCTTCGCTTTGGAAGATGATGTGGACGGCCTCTTGCCGATCTTGACTATGATGGACCTGGCCTCCTCATCGGAGAGTCCGAGCTCCACGAGTGCGGATTCGCCCGCGGCGCTGATGGCGCTGAGGGTGTTGAATTTGGCAACGAGCATGTTGGCGACCTCCTCGCGGACGTCCCTGTTGATCAGTGCCTTCAGCGTGTCTTTCTTTGCCATTATCACTCACCTCCTCCGTCGAAGTCCATGTCGAGGTCATCGAAGTCCTCGGACTCCTCCTCCTCGATGTACTCCATCTCGTCCTTCTCCAGGGATCCGTAGTCTCCTCCGACATCCTTGGTGTCGATGTGGAGCAGCTCGTCGGCCTTGTCGCCGAGGACCTCTGCGAACAGGTCATCGAGATCGATGGCCTTACCCCTGACGGTCCTGGCGGGATCGACTCCGTCCTCTCCGTATTTGAACTGGACGACGGTTCCGATGGTGTTCCTGACGGTTCCGTCGGCTGTCAGCTTCAGGTCCTCGAGAGCGGAGACGAGACGCCTCTGCATGTATCCGGACCTGGATGTCCTGACCGCGGTATCGACCAGTCCCTCCCTTCCTCCCATGGCGTGGAAGAAGAACTCGGTGGGCGAGAGTCCGGACTTGTACGAGTTGGAGCAGAATCCCCTTGCGTACGCTCCAAGGTCTCCCTTCTCGAAGTGGGGGAGTGTCCTGTTCCAGTATCCCCTGGACAGCCTCTCTCCACGGACAGCCTGCTGACCGACACAACCCGCCATCTGGGACAGGTTGAGCATGGATCCACGGGCTCCGGCCTTGGCCATGATGACCGCGGGGTTGGTCATTCCCAGGTGCTTCCCTGCGATGCGTCCTGCACCGTCACGGGCCTCTCCGAGAGCTCCCATGACCTGCACCTCGAGGGTCTCCCTGAGGGAACGTCCGGGCATCTGGGCCAGTGTTCCGTCCTGATAGGATGCGACCAGGTCGGTCACCCTGTCGATGCAGTCCTGGGTGTTGTTGGCGATCTGCAGTGCGGCCTCGGAGGGGATATCCTCGTCTCCGATTCCGGTACTGAATCCGTGGTTCATCAGGGCACCGAGGGCGAGCCTGGTGACCTGGTTGATGAACTGTGCCGCACGCTCGGAACCGTAGTCACGGGCGATACGGTCGAGGATCTTACCCTTGCTGTTTCCGATTCCGCGGACATCGATGGTTCCGCAGAGGAGCTGTCCGTCGCGGATCTTCACGTATGCGTCGAACTCGCACTCCTCCTTCATGCACCTGTCGCAGTTCTGACAGATGTTGGACTTGAAGGTTGTGCGGAAGTCCTTGGGCAGGACGACGGAGAACAGCTGCTTTCCGGTCCAGTAGGGCTCCCCGGTCTTCTCGTCGATGAAGGGCTGGGGCATCTCGATGGCGAACTTGTCGGTCTCGTCGTAGATGGGCGTGCCGTCGTCGTTGGTTCCGATGACCTTCTTCTGGGGCAGCTTGAACAGGATGTTGGCGGTCTCGAACCTGTCGAACCTGGGGTTGTTGTGCGTCAGGAAGTACGCTCCGGTGATGTGGTCATGGATGGCACCGATGATGGGTCCTCCGTACCTGGGGGACAGGATGTTCTCCTGGACCTGCATGAGGATGCGTGCCTCGGCACGGGCCTCGTCGGACTGCAGGACGTGCAGGTTCATCTCGTCTCCGTCGAAATCCGCATTGTAGGGGGGACAGACGCAGAGGTTGAACCTGAATGTGCGTCCGGGCATGATGCGCACGCGATGGGCCATCATGGACATCCTGTGCAGCGAGGGCTGCCTGTTGAACAGGACGACATCACCATCGACGAGCTGCCTCTCGACGGTGTAGTCGATGGCCAGGTCGGCTGCGACAGTCTCGGAGTTCTTGTCGGTGACCCTGATCTTCCTTCCGTCGGAACGGATGACGTAGTTGACACCGGGCACGTAGGGCTCCTTGTCGTTGACGGAGAGGGGTCCGCGTGCGACCATCTCCCTGATCTTCTCGATGTTGTGCTCGTTGACGTGCACGGGAACGGTGAGCTCCCTTGCCGCGAACACGGGCACTCCGACCTCGTTGATGGACAGGAGGGGATCGGGGGAGATGACGGTACGTGCCGAGAAGTTGACACGCTTTCCGGACAGGTTGGAC
>CALYUZ010000152.1 GCA_945492685.1 uncultured Methanomassiliicoccaceae archaeon
CCGTGACGGGCTTTCACTCGGCATTCCCGGAGGCGATCCTTGCGGACTCGGCGGTCAGCACGTACTGACCGTTGACGACCTCATACAGGGGCCACACACAGGTCTCCACTGCGAGCCTGGCGATGGAGATGGTCTCATCGGAGGGGAACCTCCATCCCCTGGGGCAGGGGGAGATCGCGTTGATGAAACTGGGTCCGTCCGCAGCGAATCCCTTCTGGGCCTTGGTCACGGTGTCCCTCCAGTTGTGAGGGGAGACCTGGGCGACGTAGGGGATGTTGTGGGCGATCATGACCTCGGTCATGTCCTTGGAGAACTCCTTCTTTCCGGGGGAGACCGATCCGGCCCAGGAGGTGGTGGTGGATGCTCCGGTGGGGGTCGCGGAGGACCTCTGGATTCCGGTGTTCATGTACGCCTCGTTGTTGAGACAGACGTACATCATCCTGTGTCCCCTCTCCATTGCTCCGGACAGTGCCTGCAGACCGATGTCGTAGGTTGCTCCGTCTCCGGCGAAGTTGACGAACTTGATGTTCTCCTCGACCTTTCCCTTCTTCTTCAGGGCGTTGTAGGCGGTCTCGAGACCGGCACAGGTGGCCGCTCCGTTTCCGAACGCGGTGTGGATGAAGGGTGTGTTCCAGGCGGTGTAGGGGAAGATTGTGGTGGAGACCTCGAAGCATCCGGTGGATGCGGAGACCGCCACGTGGTCCTCGGTTCCCATGAGGATCTGCTTGGCGATGATGGATTCGGCACATCCGGCGCAGAGCCTGTGTCCGCTTGCGAGTCTTACGGGTATCTTGTTCAGGTCCTTGAGTGCGAGAGATGTCATGCCTTCACCCCCAGATAGGTGATCTTGTTAGCCTTGTCCTCGGAGATCTCCTCCATCATCTTCTTGAATCCGGCGACGGTGGCGTCAGCTCCTCCGAGTCCGTAGATGACGTTGTACATCTTGGGCATCTGGTCAAGTCCCGCGGCTGCGGTGACGACCTCGGGGAACATGGGTCCGTAGGCTCCGATGCTCAGGTGCTTGTCGAAGACGGCGACTCCCTTCTTTCCCTTCATGACCTCGGCGAGGGCGGCCTCGGGCCAGGGCCTGTAGACGCGGGGCATGGCGCAACCGACCTTGATTCCCTCTGCGCGGAGGGCGTCGACGGTGGCCTTCATGGTTCCGTAGGAGGAACCGAGGATGATCGCAACGTAGTCCGCATCGTCGCACATGTACTGGTCGACGAGGTGGTACTCCCTTCCGGTGAGCTCCTTGAACTCGGCGAAGACCTCCTCCGCGACCTCCAGTGCCTTCTCCATTGCCAGAACGGACTGGTACTTGTGGGGGTAGTAGAAGTCGGGTCCGTCCATGTTTCCGTGGGAGACCGGGTGCTTCACATCGAGCAGGGGGTACATGGGCTCGAACTCGCCGACGAACTTCTTCACATCGGCGGTCTCGATGACGGACATCCTCTCGATCGCATGGGTCAGGATGAATCCGTCCAGGTTGACCATGATGGGCAGCTGGACCTCGGGGTGCTCCGCGATCCTGGGTGCGATGATGGAGTTGTCGTATGCCTCCTGGACGTTCTCGGAGAAGAGCATGACCCATCCGCAGTCGCGGGCGGACATGGCGTCTCCGTGGTCGTTGTTGATGTTGATGGGTCCGCTGACGGCCCTGTTGGCGACAGCCATGACCAGGGGTGTCCTCATGGCCGCGGTGATGGGGAGCATCTCCCACATGTAGGCGAGTCCCTGGGATGCGGTGGCGGTGAAGGTCCTCGCTCCTGCGGACTCGGATGCGGTACAGAGGGTGAGGGCGGAGTGCTCGGACTCCACACAGACGAACTCTGTGGTGACCTCTCCGTTGGCGACGTACTCTGCGAACTTCTCCACGATGATGGTCTGGGGTGTGATGGGGTACGCTGCGCACACGTCGGGGTCGATCTGCTTCCATGCGAGTGCGACTGCGTTGTCTCCGTTGATTGCGATGTCGTGTGCCAAAATCACTCCTCCTTCATTGTGATGGCCTTCTTGGGGCAGACCTTGGCGCAGATTCCGCAGCCCTTGCAGTGGCTCATCTTGATACCGGACATCCTTCCGTCCCTGAACACGATACTGTTGTCGGGGCAGTAGATCCAGCATGTCATGCAGTCGATGCACTGGTCCTGGTTGACCACGGGAACGAAGCTTCTCCAGTCTCCGGTGAAGAACTTCTCGGAGTTACCTGCCTGGATGATGCGTCCTCCGACCACCAGGTCCTTGATGTTTGCCATTGCCATTCACTGCACCTCCTTGTATCCCCTCTTGAGGGCTGAAAGATTCTTGACGATGACCTTGTCCGAGAGCTTTCCCGTGAACTTGGTCGTGATCTGGTCCTCGAGCATGTCGTAGGGGACGAGCTCCCTGACCTTGATGAGCGCTCCGAGCATGACGGTGTTGACCATGGGCTTACCGATCTCCTCGATGGAGATCTTGATGGCGTCCAGGGTGTGGCACTCGGCCTCGATGCCGAGGGCGTCCTGGAGCTCCTTGGGGGATCCCGCGTAGTTGGCGAGGATGACAGAGTCCTTCTTGATACCCTTGGCGACGTCGACCTTTCCGACGAGTGTTCCGTCCATGATGACGACGATGTCGGGCTCGTAGACCTGGCTGTGGACCCTGACGGGGTTCTCGGAGATCCTGGTGAATCCCCTGATGGGTGCTCCCATCCTCTCGGGTCCGAACTCCGGGAATGCCTTGACGTACTTTCCTGCGGCGATGGCGGTCTCGGCGAGGATCTCGTTCGCGGTGACGAGTCCCTGACCTCCCCTGCCGTGCCAACATATTTCAATGTCCATAAGTACCACTAAACCCCCGTATAACTACCGTCATTTAAACCCTTTGTATTCTATGGGGTCGAAAATATCGGATATAGAAGTTTGAGAGCCATTTTTTGATGTGTTTCGAAAGAATTTCTACGGAATTCGTAGGAATTTTAAGGAATCCGTAGAATAGTGGACGTTGGATGATTGATGGATGCTTCATTCGAACCTTAGAAATAGTGGTGGATGCCTCTAATATTCATATTATATAGACGAGGACAGACGATTGGCAGTTCAAAAGAACCATCATTTTTACAAAATAGGCAACTAAGAAATGATTAAAAACATTTATAGATGGAATAGCGGATAGGTGATGTGGACTGGTGATTACATGGCAACCGAGTCA
>CALYUZ010000153.1 GCA_945492685.1 uncultured Methanomassiliicoccaceae archaeon
CCCGTGGAATCCGCCGTTCATCTTCACGATGTCGTCCCTTCCGGTGACACCCCTGGCGACACGGATCGCGTGCATGGTCGCCTCTGTTCCGGAGCATCCCAGCCTGACCATCTCGGCCGAGGGGACCTCCTTGATCAACCTCTCGATCATGTTCAGCTCGGGCTCGGAGGGACATCCGTAGACGGTTCCCCTGGACATCTGGTCCATGGCCGCCTGCATGACCTTGGGACACGCGTGTCCCGTGATCAGCGGACCGTAAGCCATGCACAGGTCGATGTACTCCTTGCCATCGACATCGGTCATCTTCGATCCCTTTCCGGATGCGATGAACACCGGATACGGTTTGAACGCCCTCACCGGACTGGACACCCCTCCGGGTGCCACCTTGGTGGATTCGGAGTACAGTTCCTCGGATCTGTCCATGGTATCACAGCATCCTCGCGGCTTCCTCGGCGAAGTAGGTGATGATCATGTCGGCACCGGCCCTCTTGATCCCCAGCAGGGACTCCATCATGATCCTCTCCTCGTCGATCCATCCGTTCTGTGCCGCCGCCTTGATCATGGCGTACTCGCCGGAGACCTGGTATGCCGCCAGGGGCAGGTCGAAGGTGTTGGCCGCATCCCTTATGATGTCGAGATACGGACCGGCGGGCTTGACCATGATCATGTCCGCTCCCTCGGCGATGTCGAACTCGATCTCCCTCATGGCCTCCTTCCTGTTGCCGCAGGGCATCTGGTATCCCGCACGGTTCCCCTTCCCGGGTGCCGAGTTCGCGACATCCCTGAACGGTCCGTAGTATGCGGAGTAGAACTTGGCGCTGTACGCCATGATGGGGACCCTCTTGTGTCCGGCATCGTCCAGGGCCTGCCTGATCGCTGCGATCTGACCGTCCATCATTCCGCTGGGGGCGATGATGTCGGCACCGGCATCCGCCTGGGAAACGGCGGTCTTCCCATACAGCTCGATGGTCTCGTCGTTCTTGACGCATCCGCAGTCGGAGAGGACACCGCAGTGTCCGTGGTCGGTGTACTCGCAGAGACAGAGGTCGGCGATGACCAGCATGTCGGAGTTCTCCTTCAGTCCGGCGATGGCCTTCTGGACGACTCCGTCCTTCTCGTACGCTCCGGAACCGACCGCATCCTTGTGGGTGGGGACACCGAACACCAGTGCGGTGTTGACACCGCTCTCCTGGATGTCGGATGCTATCTTGTCGTATCCCGAAAGGGGGAACGTCTTCACCCCGGGCATGGAGTCCGTGGTCTTCACCGAGGACAGGTTCGCGTCGAAGAATATCGGCAGTATGAACTCGTCCGGGTGGAGTCTGGTCTCCGCCACAAGGTTCCTCATCTTCTCACTCTGTCTCAGCCTCCTGAGACGCACGTCCGGATACATCATTTCAAATCCCTCAGTCCGAAGAGTTCGACCGCGGCGTTGCAGGTGTCCACCCTGCCCTCGCGCGAGGCCTCCCTCAGATTAGCGTAGACCTCCGCGGTGATCTTGTTGATCAATGCCCTGGAGAGGTCGTCTAAAAGCGTTCCTATGTCTGTTGAATTGGCGCGGGACATGGCCGTCTCCAGCTCGTGGTCCCTCACGCCTGCGAGTTTGATTCCGATCTTCCTGATGACGTCGTTGGCGTACTGCTCCTTCTGCTCGACGTCCATCTTGGTGAGCTCCTGGGCGATGATCTTCTCCGCGGAGCTTATCTCGTCCATCCTGCGCCTGGCGTTCTGTGCGGCGATCGTCTGCAGCGAATCCATGTTGTCGAGTTCGACGTTGGGGATCTCCACGACATCCTCGTCCACGTTCCTGGGGATGGAGACATCGATGATCAGAAGCTTCCTGTCGGGACGGCGCTCCATCGCCTCTTTGACGTTCTCCTTGTGGACGACGGTGTGGGGTGCGGATGTCGCCACCAATACAAGGTCGCTGTCGGCCATGGCGTCGTTCATGCGTGCCATGCTCACAGCCGTTCCGCCTAATTCGTCGGCGAGTTCAAGGGCGCGGCTGTAGGTACGGTTGGACACGAAAACGGCACCGACGTTCTTACCGGTCAGGTTCTTGGCGATGACGGATGCCATATCACCGGCTCCGAGGATCGTGATCGATTTTCCCTGGAGCTCCCCGATCTTGCTCTCCGCCAGCTCGACGGATGCCGATCCGACGGATACCGCTCCCTTGTTGAGAGCCGTCTCGGATCTCACCCTCTTACCGACCACCATCGCCTTGTCGAAGAGACGGGTGAGCATCCCCTTCACATGGCCCTCCTCCTTGCCCTTCATGTAGCATTCGCGGACCTGGTGCTGGATCTGGTCCTCCCCGACGATGAGGGAGTCGAGACCGCAGACCACCCTGAACAGATGCTTGATGCTGTCCCTGTCCTCCAGGATGTAGGCGATGTTGGATGACGGGACGGTGCTCTTGAGGATGACCTCCACCGCCTTCACGGCCGCCTTGTTGTCTGCGGTGGCCGTGTAGACCTCGAAGCGGTTGCAGGTCCTCACTATCACATACTCGCTGATGAAGTCCATGGCTGAAACGCGCCTGGCGACCTCGGCCTCCAGGATGGGGACTACGTCGTTGAGACCCTCCGTTCCCCCGGCGGAGGTGTGTGTGACATGCATGCTGACTATCATCTGAGACCACCCCTCTCCATGGAGAGGTCGAAGGCGGATTGGATGTCATCGTTCCTGAGGAGATCCCATACCTCCCCGTCGGCGAGGATGTCCGCCAGGAACTTGGCCCTCTCGGGCTGGGTCGGGATCCTGGTACGGATCTCCCTCCTGAGCATCATCAGGAGCTCCAGCATCCTGTCGTAGGACGGATCCAAAAGCTCGTCTATCCTCTGGATGACATACGGGGGGAACGCGGGCACCCTGCCCTCCGAGGACACGGTGACGGTGTATCCCTCCCTCTTGAGCGTGGAAGGTATCAGAACATCCCCTCCGCCATGGGCGGAGTTGGTCATTATGCCCTTGGACATCGACAGGTCGCGTATCGAATCGTTGAGGGCATGGTCGCTGGTGGCAGCCACCACGATGTCGGAACCGTCCATGTACTCCCCGGCGGTGGAGGCGTCCACCGCACTGTCGACGACCTCGTCGGCCAGATCCCTCAATTCGGGGAGGATGCGGTCCGCGACGACCCTTATCCTGAACCCTTCGAAATGCCTGCATT
>CALYUZ010000154.1 GCA_945492685.1 uncultured Methanomassiliicoccaceae archaeon
AGAGAGGATATCATGAGCGACAACGAACCGCTTGAGAGCCCGGATGAGGACGTAACACGTGTACGTCTTCCGAATATAAAGGAAGGAGAGATGTTCGGGATAGCGGATCAGCTGCTCGGAGCATCCAAGATCAAGGTCATGTGCGAGGACGGAGTCTCCCGCGTGGGACGCATCCCCGGCAAGATCAAGAAAAGGATGTGGATCAGAGAGGGCGACCTGCTGATCATCTCGGTCTGGGACTTCCAGCCTGACAAATGCGACGTCAGGTTCAGATACACCAAGACACAGGCAGTCAACCTCAGCAAGAGGAACAAGGTTCCGAAGAACCTGGATATTTTCTGATAAAGGAGGGTCCGCATGTCCTCATACGAGGAGGCCTACGCATACCTTGAGAGGCATGTGGATGCCCTCAAGACAAACAAGACCGGTGATGAGAGACAGACCGACGGGGAGGTCTTCGACAGGAAGACCCTCATGACGATCTACGACTTCATGACCGGCGGATACATAGACGCCGTCCACTACCCCATCTCCACCGGGAAGGAGGGCAACGTGTTCTACGCCACCGACGAGGAGGGTGACGCCATGGCCCTGAAGATCTTCAGGACCTCGACCTCCACCTTCAAGAGGGTGGCCAAGTACGTGGAGGGCGACCCCAGGTTCAGAGGGGTCACCGGAAACCGCTGGAAGATGATCTACGCGTGGGTGAACAAGGAGTTCAAGAACCTCGCCAGGTACAGCGACGCCGGGATTCCCGTCCCGGAACCGATCACCTTCGACAAGAACTGCCTGCTCATGGAGTTCATCGGAGATGAGACAGGACCCGCACCCCAGCTGAGGGACGTTGTCCTTGAAGACCCCACGGACACCTACGACGAGGTCATCTCGTTCATAATCGACGGCTGGCAGGAGGCCCACCTGGTCCACGGGGACCTGAGCGAGTACAACATCCTCATGCAGGACGGCCAGCCCATAATGATAGATGTCGGTCAGGCCATGACCACCGACCATTACAACGCGAAGGAACTCCTCGAGAGGGACATCCGCAACATAAACAGGTTCTTCAGGAACAGGGGCGCAGACGTCATCGACGACGCCACCGTCCTGGACGAGACGCTCAACGGCAGCGACGAAGAAGATGAAGACGGAGAGGAAGACGAATGAGATCCATCAGAATACCCGCCGACAGGGTCGGTACACTCATCGGCAAGAACGGGGAGACCAAGAAGGTCCTGCAGAACATTTCCGGCATCAAGCTGGACATAGACACCGAGGAGGGCGAGGTCATCGTCCACGACGACGTCGAACTGGAGGACCCCATCATGGCCCTGAAGATCCTCGACGTCATCAAGGCGGTCGGAAGGGGATTCAATCCCGAGAAGGCCATGAGGCTCTTCGATGACGACGAGTACCTGGAGGTCGTCGACCTGAAGGACTTCGTCGGAGACCGCTCCGGACAGGTCACCCGTGTGAGGGGACGCCTCATCGGGAAGGACGGGAAGACCCGCAGGATCATAGAGGACCTGACCGGGTGCGACATGGTCATCTACGGGAACACCGTCGGACTCATCGGCAACTCCATCAGCCTTCCCGTGGCGAAGCATGCGGTGGAGCTTATCCTCCACGGAAGCGAGCACGCGACCGTCTACCACTATCTCGAGAGCCAGCGCCCCAGGCTGAGGATAGCCGAGATGGGATTCGACCTCTGAGGGATGCCCATGGAGGACTGGATCGCAGACAACATCGACAAGATGCGCGGACTCGCCCAGACCGGGATGTGCGACCACTGTCTCGGACGCATGTTCGGGAAGATGGGCACAGGGATGACCAACGACGAGCGCGGGCGCCTGATCAGGGAAGCCCTCGAGGATGAGGGCACCGACGCACCCGCCGAGGACTTCTGCCCCCTGTGCGAGAACGTCTTCGAACTCATCGGAAGGTTCGCCGAAGCCGCCGCCGAGAGCATCAACAGCGTGGAATCGAACAACTTCCTCATCGGTACCAGGGTCGAGCCCGAGGTCGCCAAGAGGGAGAAGGAGTACTGGGAGCAGTACGGGCTGGAGAACGCGGAGAACATCAAGACCGAGCTCAACAGGGAGATCGGCAAGATGGCACTGCCCATGATCCACCGCCCAGTGGAGTTCAAGAATCCCCAGGTGGTGGCCTGCGTGGACACCCGTTTCGCCGACGTGTCCCTGGACATCGCACCCATCTTCATCGCCGGAAGGTACACCAAGTACAGCAGGGAGATCCCCCAGACGATCTGGCCCTGCAGGGTCTGCCATGGAAAGGGGTGCGACCACTGCCATGGAAAGGGCAAGATGTATCCCACATCCGTGCAGGAGATCATCGGGGACATCGCACTCGAGATGGCCGGCGGACAGGAGCACTTCTTCCACGGCATGGGGCGCGAGGACATCGACGCCTGCATGCTGGGAGACGGAAGGCCCTTCGTACTGGAGATCAGCAGCCCCCGCATCAGGGACATAGACCTGGATGAGCTGGAGAGGCGCGCCAACGACAACGACATGGCCGGATACAACAGCCTGCGCTTCGTCCAGCGCGAGGCCGTGGAGAGGTACAAAGGTGCGGCTGCCGACAAGGTGTACCGCGTGCACGTCATCGCTGACGGTAAGATTAATAAAGAGGCAGTAGTTAACGCAGCCTCATCGTTCAAGGACGCCAATATAGACCAGAGGACTCCACGCAGAGTCGAGCACAGACGTGCGGACCTCGTGCGCAAGAGGAAGATCCACTGGATCAAGGCGGATGCGATAACGGAGGATTCCTTCGATCTCGAACTGGAGACCGATTCGGGAACCTACGTGAAGGAATTCGTGTCCGGTGACGAGGGCAGGAGCGTCCCGAGCTTCTCCGAGAGGCTGGGGATACCGTGCAAGGTCGAGACCCTCGACGTGTTGGCGATAAACTATCAAGAACCAATGAAGGGATAAGCAATGCAGGCATCCAGAGGAACTAGGACAAAGACCCGTAACCTCCTGAAGAAGAGCGTTAGGGCACGCGGACTCTCACCCATCACCAAAGGTCTCCAGACCTTCGAGGCAGGAGAGAAGGTCAACATCATCATCGACCCCAGCATCCACAAGGGAATGCCCTTCTCCAGATTCCACGGACTCACCGGAGTCGTCATCGGAGAGAGGGGAAGCGC
>CALYUZ010000155.1 GCA_945492685.1 uncultured Methanomassiliicoccaceae archaeon
TCCCGGCGATGATCTGTGCCATCCCACCGCAGAATATGCCCATTGCGAGGGTGATATTGTCCAATTGTGTGATCCCCGCATTGTGCAGGGAGAGCAGAACTGTGGTCATCCCGAACCCCAGGAGTCCCAAGGGTGCGGGATTGGCCTTCCTGGCCGGCTTTGCTTCGTCGGTCATGGGGTGTCCATGATCGATTTCGTATATAACGATTGACGACCAGGATATTCGTCGATTGACGAATCAGGCTGACCCGGGGGTCGGAGGGCATCCTCCCTTGATCTCCTCGGGCTCGTTCCAGCAGTCGTACCTCATCAGCATGGCGGCACCGATGATCACGATCACCGAACCGATGTTGTGGACCAGGGCACCGGCGATGGGTCCCATCAGTCCGAGCACCGCCAGGAGCATGGCCGCGGTGTTAAGGGTGAGGGAGAACGCGATCCCGACCTTGATGGTCAGGAGGGTCCTGCGTCCCATCCTCACAATCGATGGGATCCTGGAGATGTCGTCGTCGGCGACGATGATGTCTGCGGCATCCATGGCCATGTCGCTTCCGACACCGCCCATGGCTATGCCGACATCCGCTCTCCTGAGTGAGGGGGCATCGTTGATCCCGTCGCCCACCATGCAGATGTTCCTTCCGGCCTCCATCCTCTCCACGATACCGAGCTTGTCCTCGGGAAGGCACTCCCATACGGCATCGTCGAGTCCGAGGGAGTCCCTGACCGTTCCGGCGACCCTGCGGGAGTCCCCGGTGATCATGATGGTGTCCAGTCCGAGGTTCTTCATGTCGGCCACCGCCCTGCGGGATGACGGTCTCACGGTGTCGGAGAGGATGGCGTATCCGACGGTTTTTCCGTCGATTCCCGCGTATACAACGGTCCTTCCCTTCTCGAGGTCGGCGTTGGATTCCTCGATGGTGGGATCGAGGTTGACGGGGCAGAGCTCCTCCATGAGCCTGCGGTTGCCTGCGATGACGATGGAACCGTCGACGGTTCCCCTCACTCCCTTTCCGGGCATGTACTCGAAGTCCTCGGGATCCTTCGCCTCGGGTACATGGGATGCCATGGCCTTCCCGAGGGGGTGCTCCGATCTCCTCTCCACGGATGCGACCATGCGGGCGATCCTTCCGGAGTCCACGTCGGAGGTGGAGACGAACCCCACGCATCTCACATCACCGGTTGTGAGCGTTCCGGTCTTGTCCATGAGCACGGTGTCCACGGATGCTATGTTCTCCATGGCCGCTCCATCCTTCACCAAGATACCCTTGCGGGACAGGTTGCCGGATGCCGCGAGTATGGCGGTGGGTGTCGCCAGGATGAGCGCGCAGGGGCAGAACACCACGAGCACCGTGACGGACCTGTAGATGTCTTTGGTGAAAACATAGGTCAGGATGGACACAGCCATGGCGATGACGACGATGTACCTGGCCCAGCGGTCGGCGGTCTTGACGATCTTCGACCTTCCGGCGTCGGCGTTCTCCAGGAGCTTGGCCATGCGTGCGATGGTGCTGTCGTCCCCGGTGCGGTCCACGCGGATGTCCACGGAGCCGTACATGTTGACCGATCCTCCGGAGACTGTGTCCCCCACAGTGACGTCTATCGGCACGGATTCACCCGTCACTATGGATGCGTCGACGGATGTGTTCCCGCTGACGACGGTACCGTCCACGGGTATGGTCTCGCCGGGCATCACGCGTACGGTGTGTCCCACTCTGACATCGTCGACGTCGACGGTCCTCTCCCCGTCGTCGGTGACGATCCTGGCGGTCTTGGGCTTCATCTCGATGAGCGCCCTGATCCCGGAGTTGGCCCTGCTGACGGTGGCCTCCTCCAGGAAGGAACCGATCTGCATGATGATCGCGATCTCGGCTGCAGCCTCGGGCTGGCCGATGAGATACGATGCGACGATGGCTATGGACACGAGGACATCGGCTGTTATGTCGAACTCCTCGACCATCCCCACGATGGCCCCGAAAATGATCGGTGTCCCGCAGACGAGCACGGGGATCCATACCGCCGCCTCGAACGTCTCTGAGACGAATGACAATGCGAGACCGGCGATACCCACGATTATGAGCGCCAGGTCCCATTTCTGTTCCTTTATGATATCAGTGAATGCCGACATCTTCTACCTTCTAGATACCCGTAGGGGGTAGTGGTATATAATACCCCATAGGGGTATCAAGAAGGTTCTAAGGTAATCAGATCTTGGAGAATTGATCGATGACCTTGGTGAATTCGGCGATCGTCTTGTCCGCATCACCGTGTTCGATACCATCCCTGACGCAGTGTTGGATGTGTCCCTCCATGACGATCTGTCCGACCTTGTGTATCGCGCTTTTCACGGCGTTGATCTGAACGATTATGTCTTCGCAGGGGACATCCTCGTCGATCATGCGGTCTATGGCATTGATCTGTCCCGCTATCTTCTTCAGGCGTCTGTGAAGATTGTCGGAATCCATGCACTGCTTCATGCGGTATGAATTCCCTTTTCGTACAAAAAAGGGAATGGCGGATGGTCGTTCCGATGGAAAGTATTGGACGGGTATACCCCTTTGGGGTACCTTTCATCATCTGGATGCCAGTGTAGTCTGCCTTCTGTTCACCGCCACGGATGCGACGATCGTCACTGCCAGCACTCCGAGGATCACGACGAGGGATACCCACACGGGTATGTGGACCAGGTCGGAGGCCAGGAGTTTGAACGCCACGAACAGCAGGATCACCCCTAACCCGTACTTCAGGTACCTGAGGGATTCAAGACCTCCACGGATGGCGAAGTAGAGGGACCTGAGTCCGAGGATGGCGAAGATGTTGGACGTGTAGACGATCAGCATGTCCGTGGAGATCGCCAGGACCGCCGGGATTGAGTCCAGGGCGAAGACGATGTCCGTCAGTTCGATCACCAGGATGCACATGAACAGGGGTGTGACCACCTTCCTCCCGTCGATCCTTGTGAAAAGTCTGTCACCGTCCAGTCCCGGAGAGCACTTCATGTGCTTGGACAGGAACCCTGCGATGCGGTTGTCCCCGTTCCCGTCCTCCTTCTTGAACAGGGTCTTGAGGGCGGCGTACACCAGCAGTATCCCGAAGATATACATCAC
>CALYUZ010000156.1 GCA_945492685.1 uncultured Methanomassiliicoccaceae archaeon
ATGGCGGTGTCAAAGTAGAGGTATAGAGAGTACTCTATTCCAGGTCCGGCCTAAAAACTAGGAATATGGGAGACTATCATGATCGATGACCTCCCGTCTATGATATCTCATCCAACGGATACATACACAATCGACAACGATAAGAACGCCTCCGACCTCGGGACATCCGTGCTTCAGAAGATCGAGGACATCGTCAGGGTGTCGGGAAAGCGCGTCGCCGAGGCGCATGGTTTCACCGTTGAGAACAAGGGCGCCAGGGAGAACCTGGTGACCTCCATGGACGTGGAGAACGAGAGGTTCCTGAGGTCCGAACTCACCGAACTGATCCCCGGGTCCGTGTTCATGGGCGAGGAGGGCGACGAGGCCGAGATCCTGGAGAAAGGATACACCTGGATTGTGGACCCCATCGACGGCACCACCAACTTCTCCCGCGGGATCCCCATGATAGGGATATCCGTCGCACTGTTCAAGGACGGCGAACCGTACATCGGCGTTGTCTACAACCCGTTCACGGACATACTCTGGAAGGCCGAGAAGGGAAAGGGGGCGTTCAAGAACGGGAAGCCAATCCACGTATCCGACAAGGAGCTCGCGGACGGCATCATGTGCACCGCATGGTGCACCTACGAGAAGCGTCTGGCGCCCCCGTGCTGGCAGGTCAGCGAGAGGATGCACCCGATGATCAACGACATCCGCAGGATCGGTACCGCTGCATGCGAACTGTCCATGCTTGCGGAGGGTGCAGTCGACCTGTACTTCGAGATCAGGCTGAGTCCCTGGGACCACGCTGCGGCCCTGACGATCCTGGACGAGGCGGGGGGATGCCACTGCGCCATCGAGGGTGACGTGGTGTTCGACAGACCCTGCCCCATAATCGCGGCAAACAACAGGGAGAACCTGGAGACCATCCTCAAGGTCGTGAGGGAGGTCTTCGACGGGAAGACGCCCTATTGAGACGATACGATGCCGAAGCTCCTGTTTCTCAACGCATGCATCGACCGCGAGAGGTCGAGGACACTCCGCATCGCACGCGCAGCGGTCTCCGTACTGGAGGACCGCGGTTATGAAACGGAGGAGATCGTCCTCGAGGATGAGTATGTCCTCCCGATGACTACGGAGATCCTCGGAAAGCGCAACACCCTGCTGAAGGAGGGGAGATACGATAACCCCCTGTTCTCCAACGCCAGGACGTTCAGGGATGCTGACCGCATAATCATCGCTGCCCCCTTCTGGGACTTCGGATTCCCCTCGGTGCTGAAGACGTATCTGGAATCCGTGAGCTGTCCGGGGATCACTTACCGCTACACCCCCGAAGGTGAACTGATCGGACTGTGCAAGGCGGAGAGGATCACGTACATCACCACCCGCGGAGGATTCGTCTCCGATGAGAAGGACCTGGGATTCGCCACCATCGGGGAGCTCGGGAACTACTTCGGCATCCCGGAAGTGGACTGCATCAGCGCCAACGCAATGGACATCCCCACAACGGATGTGGATGCCACGATCAATAGGGTCATAGAGGAGCTACCTGGAATCCTCTGATACCCTCCCTGGCGGGAATGCCGGGTGGATCCCCCCATCACAGGATAATACTCCCTACGAACGCTCCGTAGAATCGGAAGCTTTCCCTTCACATCTCCCGAAACCGCACACCCATCCTTTTTAAATATACAATGTGAACCACCATCCATGCCCTGCAACGAAGGTAACGGCAAAGGATGCGGAACGAACAAGTTCGGACAGATGTGCTCCGACATGGGGAACTATGCCCCGGACACCCTGAAGGCGATAAGGGAACTGGACCCGGAGTTCATAGACACCATACACACCATGGACAGGATCATGGTGACCGACGGAGCCTTGGATAAGAAGACCAAGAGGCTGATGGCCCTGGCCTGCGTCACCGTCCGCATGTGCGAGGACTGCGTCTACGCCCAGGCTAAGGTGGCGAAGAACTACGGCGCCACCAAGCTCGAAATCCTCGAGGCGATCAACGTGGCTGTGCTCACTGGGGGCATGCCGTGCTGGTCCACCGCCAAGAAGGGCATCTCCAGGCTCTTCGCCGAATGGGACGAATGAGTCCGGAGGGCGTTTTCCTCCTCTGTGCAAACCGCCCCGCCCAGTCAGCGGGGCATTACCTCTCTTCTCCGATATCACCCGTCTCCCCATCCGACATACGAACATTCTACCCTTCCATGACTGTCGGGATGTCTTTTCCGGCGTGCATCCTGCCGACATATGTCGGGCATTCCCCTTAACGCCCCTAACCAACAAACATACATTATTTATGAATTATTTTGTACATCCGTATAGTAAATGATTTATTATTTTCACACATGAACAAAATTAATCTGGATACTGATGAAATGGCTTATATCCTATGACTTTCATCCTCGAATCAGAGAACGAGAAGCCCGTGCAGACGGGTGGAGTTCCCGAAAGGTGGAATAAATGGCAATCAAGAATGCATACCTGCAGGAGGTCTTCGCAGGCCTCAAACAGCGCAACGCCGACCAGCCCGAGTTCCTTCAGGCAGTCGAGGAGGTCCTCGAGTCCCTGGAGCCCGTCGTCGAGGCAAGGCCCGAACTTCAGAAGGCCGCTATCATCGAGAGGATCGTCGAGCCCGAGAGGATCATCATGTTCCGTGTGTCCTGGGTCGACGACCAGGGCAAGGTCCAGGTCAACCGCGGATACCGTGTCCAGTTCAACTCCGCCATCGGACCCTACAAGGGCGGACTCAGGCTCCACCCCTCCGTCAACCTGTCCATCCTGAAGTTCCTCGGATTCGAGCAGATCTTCAAGAACAGCCTCACCACCCTCCCCATCGGAGGAGGAAAGGGAGGATCCGACTTCGACCCCAAGGGCAAGTCCGACAACGAGATCATGCGCTTCTGCCAGTCCTTCATGACCGAGCTCGTGAAGCACATCGGACCCGACACCGACGTCCCCGCAGGTGACATCGGAGTCGGAGGAAGAGAGATCGGATACATGTTCGGCCAGTACAAGAGGCTCCAGAACGAGTTCACCGGAGTCCTCACCGGAAAGGCCATCGGATCCGGCGGATCCCTCGCCAGGACCGAGGCCACCGGATACGG
>CALYUZ010000157.1 GCA_945492685.1 uncultured Methanomassiliicoccaceae archaeon
GACATCGACGCATGCTCCGCATGCGACACACTCAGACTCTTTAACGGATACCATTGTGATAACCTCGCTCGACCAACATTCACACCGTATATAATAATTCTGAAAAATGCTAATATGTCCTCAAAAGTACGATAATCCAATGGTTTCAGCATGAATTCTACAAATGATGAACGTGGGAATGACTTCCACGGATAATCACCTTCCATGGCCTGACCATATGCAATATACTGGCAATATGACGTCTAATCCCAGCTCCGTATATCATCCATTGTCACATGCAACCATTATATCCAGCCGAACGAGATGACATAATGATACAATGAAGTTGGCCATCGTCGCTTGCGATATTCTGAAAGAGGAAATCGAATTCCTCACCAAAGACGATCCAGACTTCGTCATACGCGAGTATCTGGAATTCGCCCTTCATGAGAATCCCGAACACATGAGGGATGTGATCATAGAGAAGGTCAATTCCCTGAAGGGGCAGGTGGATGCCGTGTTCCTCGGCTATGCCATCTGCAGCTCCCTGGAGAACGTCACGGAGAAGTTCGATGTTCCTGCTGCGATGCTCCCCGGTGCGGACTGCATCGATGCCCTCCTCGGAACGGAGGAATACAACAGGGAGAAGAAGATCTGTGCCGGAACCTGGTTCTCGTCACCCGGATGGGCGAACGAGGGTCTCAACGGACTGATCAAGGAGCTCCATCTGGATTCCATGGAAGGCTACGACCCATCGTTCTTCTTCGACATAATCTTCGCATCCTACGAACGTGTGCTCTTCATCGACACCGGGATCGGCAACGAGGAGGAGTATCAGAGGAAATCGGAGGATTTCGCCTCGGAGCTAAAACTGAGGCACGACTGCAGGAAGTGCGGACTCGGCAGGATTCAGGAGACCATCGACAGGACCAAGAAACTGGCCATGGGATCACGTGACTGATGTCCCCTTTCCGGGACGAGAGCAGTATCTGCACACCCATACGGTCAGGGACATGGCCACAAGCACCAGGACAGCGGCACCGTAACCGAGTTCCGAAGGACCCGTTGAATCGTATATCACTCCTGCAACCTGCGATCCCAGCACGATCCCCACACTGAAGGCTGTGGGATTGAGGGATGCCGCCAAGGTCAGGGAACCAGGATAGTCCCTTCCGGCCACATCCATCAGCAGCATCTGGACCGATGAGTTGGTGATGTACATCAGAAGACCGACGGCCATGAGGAGGACGAATCCTGTCACGGCACCGGTCATTGACAGGGGCAGCAACAGCATCACGACCATCTGTACGAGGAGGATCGCCCTACCCGACCTCAGACCCCCGTGGGACGACACCTTCCCCGCGGCGAGATTGCTGATGAAGCACATTATGCCGAACATCATCAGGCCTATTCCGACATACTCATCCGGGAATCCTATGACGTCCTCGAGTATCGGCGTGATGTAGGTGAACACCACATAGGAACCACCGAAGGCGAACATCGTTATCAGGAATCCGGCCACGACCCTGGGATCCCTGATCATCTCCAGCGAACCGCCTCCGCGGACAGCCTCGGAGGGACCTGACGTGCGAGGGAGTACGAAGACCGAGAACAGGATCGCCAACAGGGACATCGCCATAATCAGGACGAACACGGACCTCCAACCGAAGATGTTCGACAGGACTGTCCCAAAAGGTACACCCACGATGGACGAGATGTTGAAGCCGGCGTACATCCACGCCAATGTGGATGCCCTCATCTCGCGCGGGACGATGTCCACCGCATAGGCCATGGCGACCGAGAACATCACTCCCGATGTGGCGGCGGTCATGACACGGGACAGGGCGATGGAAACGTAACCGGACGCCACCATCGTCCACACATCCGACACCAGGAAGAGGATGATGGTCGCCATCAGGACACGGAACCTGTCGAAACGACCGATGAATGCGGATATCGTAGGTGTGAATACGGCATAGCTCAGTGCATAAACTGAGACGAGACCGCCGATCATGGTGTACTCCACACCCAACCCCCTGGCCATGTCCGGGAGTATCCCCATGATCATGAACTCGCTGGTCCCCATGACGAATGTGAGGAACACGAGGATCGGAACCGATGCCTTCACGCCCATGCCACCGCACACCGACGACCTTTCCATAAATCTGGCGGTTCGTAGAATACTGCTTTATAGTCATCAACGGGCTCCTCAAGCATGGACCCGTTCATAGTGGCCGTCATCCTGATCATCGCAGGTGCGGCCTTCCTGATCTACGAGGCCTTCAGCCCGGGGGCGTTCATGGTCATCCCCGGCACGGTACTCGTCATAGTCGGCCTGATAGGGGCCGCGTTCCCGGACAAGCTGTACACATGGTGGTCCCCTCTGGCCGCACTGGTGGTCGCCGTTCCGGTGACCTTGATCACCATCAAGGGATACCAGCGCCTCGCCGTTCCGGAACCTCCGACGACGACCGTTGCGGACTCCCTCATCGGAAGGGAGGGCACCGTGGTGGTCCCCACCGAAGAGGGGAACATGAAGGGGAAGGTGAAGATCGGGTCCGACACATGGTCGGCGACATCCGACGAACCGCTCGAGAAGGGGACGGTCGTCATCGTGGAGCACAGCGAAGGTGTCCACGTGCACGTCCGCAGGAAATGAGCAGGAGGTCATGAAATGTCAGAGATTCTGTTAGGTGTTTTCATCGCCGTCATCGCGGCGGTGATCGTTGTCATCACGAGCGGTGTGAAGATCGTCCAACCCTACGAACAGGCGATCTACATGAGGCTCGGTAAGTTCGTCAGGGTCCTCAACCAGGGTCTGAACTTCGTATGCCCGCTGATCAACCAGGTCGTCAAGATGGACCTGCGTACCGAGGTCCTGGACGTCCCCAAGCAGGAGGTCATCACCAAGGACAACTCCCCCGTGGAGGTGGACGCTGTCATCTACATCAAGGTCACGGACCCCAAGAACGCCTTCTTCGAGGTCACCAACTACAGGCTGGCCACCGTGAACCTCGCACAGACCACGCTCAGATCCATAATCGGGGAGATGGAACTGGACGAGATCCTCTCCTCCAGGGAGAAGATCAACGTCAGCCTCAGGGACATCCTCG
>CALYUZ010000158.1 GCA_945492685.1 uncultured Methanomassiliicoccaceae archaeon
ACATGCGGTATGCCGTCCATGTCGAGAACCTTGGAACGGACATCGTACACCGCGGAGATGTTCTCCTCCGTGATGACCTCTGATGCCGTCCCATCGGCATAGATTCCTCCTCCGTACATCAGAAGCACACGGTCGGCGTATGCGGCCGTGATGTTGAGGTCATGACAGACCATCATCACGATGACATCGTTCTCACGGGCATACCTCTTCAGGAACCTCATGACATCCATCTGATAGCGGACATCCAGATTGGACGTGGGCTCGTCGAGGATCAGTACATCCGGCTCCTGTGCCAGGCCCCTGGCGATCATGACCCTCTGCATCTGTCCTGCGGACAACTCCCTGATGTCACGGGATGACAGTTCATGGAGGTCCATAGTCTCCATGGCCCTCTCCGCAACATCCATGTCATGATCGGAGGTGGTCCAGGATGAATGTGGATGCCTTCCCATCAGGACGGCCTCGGCGACGGACATGGCGAAGACGCTCGATGATGAGTTCGGGACATAGGCCATCCTGCGGGCCAGGTCCACCAGCCCCATGGAAGAGATGTCCACACCATCGATCTCCACACTCCCCGAAACCGGCCGCAGAAGACGGTTGATGCATTTGACCAATGTCGTCTTTCCGACACCGTTCGGGCCGAGTATGCAGACCAGTTCCGGTCTGTCGAAAACGGCGGAAACATCGCTGAATACCATTCCCCCATCATATCCGAAGGAGAGGTCCCTGAGCTCTATACGGGTCATGACCATGTCTCCTTGGTGGAACGGAGGATCAGAAGCATGAACAGGGGACCTCCGACACAGGCCGTGATGACCCCTACCGGAAGCATCACGGGAGATGCGATGGTCCTTGCCAGGATGTCGGATGCCACGAGAAGCAGCGAACCGACGACGCCTGATGCCGGGATCAGGTAACGGTTGTCCGAACCTATCAGGGTCCTTGCGATATGGGGTGCGACGAGTCCCACGAACCCGATCACGCCGGTGAAACTGACGACAGATGCGGCCACGAGGGTTATCACCATCAGGATGACCAGTCTGCGACGCTCCACGTCCACCCCGAGGGTCTGCGCACTCTCATCCCCGATACCCATGACGTTCAGCTGATTGGCCATGTACTGGACATACAACGATCCGATGACGGTCACCAGGAGGACCAGCAGAAGCTCATCGTAGGAGACGCCGTCCAACGAACCGACCATCCACTCGTAGACGGCGGACATGTCGTCGGGATCCGCTATGAGCATGAACAGCTGGGTGAGCGCGTTGAAAAGGTACATCAGGGAGATCCCGCAGAGGACCATCATTGTCGGCGTGGCCTTCCTGAACCTGCTCAGGAACAGGATTATCACCGCGGGAATGACGGCGAACACGAAGGCGTTGACGACTATGCCCCCTCCTGCGATCAACTCGATGCCGAGGATCATGGCCAATGCGGCACCGAATCCCGCACCGGACGAGATCCCCATGGTGTACGGATCTGCCAGCGGGTTCTTCATCATGCTCTGCATCGCGGCCCCGCAGACCGCCAGCGCGAATCCGCAGATGATGCCGCCGATTATCCTCGGAAGCCTCAGATTGAGAACGATATGGGCGATGGTCGTATCATCCTGTAGCTGCATTGTGATGAAATTCCACAGGACATCGATCACATCCCCCATGGTCATGGGATAGGGCCCTATCGTGACGGAATAGATGGACAGGATCAGACATGCGACGATGCATACCAGGATGAATGATATCCTCCTCGCCCTGGTGCGGCGGTACGAATCCCTGAACATCGATGCCCCGTGCCTGTCGGTTATCCTATCCCTCGGGCGGATGATGGTATGTTCGTATTTGAGTGTTACGAATTATAAATTCTTATGCACATGAATGAAAACACCTATGGCAAGGGTTATAGTGTGGGAAATCAGAACGGATTGACGATGATGGAATGACGGACCCCCGGAAAGATCTGGAGACGATGTTGGGTGACCCTAGGAAGGCCATCCGCTCCATGGCGGTCCCGCTCATATTCTCCTATCTCATCGTCCAGATCAACATCTTCGCGGACACCTCGTGGTGTTCCGGACTCGGTTCCGACGCAAGTTCCGCGGTGAGCACCATATCGCCCATCTATTGGATCATATCCGGGCTCGGAACCGGCATAGGCGTGGGTGCATCCACGGCAATCGCCCGTTGTCTGGGGAGGAACGAACGCTCCAAAGCCGAAAGCCTTGCAACACAGACCGTGGTCCTGTCGATCATCATGTCGGTGATATTCACCCCGATACTGTTCATACTCATCGATCCGGTGGTCGTAGGCGTGGGTGCGGAAGACGTCATCGGATTATGCGAGGCATACATCTACCCCATCATCCTGCTCACCGTCTTCGTGATCATGGAGGGTACAGTCTCCGGGATACTCAGATCGGAGGGTGCCGCCAAGAAGTCCATGGTCATGCTGTGCCTGTCCGCAACGGTAAACATGGTCCTAGACCCCCTCCTCATCTACGGTACGGGACTCGGCCTCGCCGGTGCAGGACTAGCAACGGGATTGGCCACGGTATTCTCAAGCGCCCTCGGACTGTACTGGTGCCTGTCCGGGAAGAGCTACATCAGGATGTCCTTCAGGGGATTCAGGTTCAAGCGCAGGGAGGTTTGGGACGTCCTGTATGTGGGGATCCCCCGTGCAACGGAATCCATACTCGTGAGCATGATGTCCCTGATCCAGAGGATATTCGTCATCGCCTGCGGAGGCATAGCGGGAGCGATGTTCTACAACATCCCCTGGAGGTTCGTCTCCCTGGCATGCGTGATATCCATGGCCGTGGGTGCGGCGATGATCCCCGTGTGCTCCGCGGCATTCGGAAGGAAGGATCTGGACAAGGCGATGGCCGCTTACAGGTACTCAATCCTGATCAGCGTCTCATCCATGAGCATCATCGCGGTCCTGCTGTTCATCTTCTCGGATCTGTGCGTCATCCCGTTCACATACTCCCCGACGATGGAGGAGTTGAGACCGGAGTTCGCCCACGTCCTGAGGATATATGCCCCGATGGTGGTGTGCATGGCGTTCGTCGACATGGGTTCATCGATG
>CALYUZ010000159.1 GCA_945492685.1 uncultured Methanomassiliicoccaceae archaeon
GAAGGAGCCCTCAAGAGGCACATCATGGACATGGGCATCACCAAGGGATGCGAGATCTATGTCCGCAAGATGGCCCCCCTCGGAGATCCGATAGAGATCACCGTCAGAGGCTACGAACTCAGCCTCAGGAAGGGCGATGCGGAGATGATCGAGGTCGATTGACCTCATCCGAATCCGCCTCCGGCGTCCGTTTTTCATGCTGACAGCGTGAGCTATGGACGCCGGGATGAGGAGGTTTTGAAGAATGACACTCACCATAGCATTGGCCGGAAACCCCAACTGCGGTAAGACCACCCTGTTCAACAGACTGACAGGGTCCTCTCAGCGCGTGGGTAACTGGCCCGGCGTGACCATCGACAAGAAGGTCGGAAAGATCAAAGGCGCCGACGATGCGGAGCTCGTGGACCTGCCGGGTATCTACTCCATGTCCCCGTACTCCCCCGAGGAGATCGTCTCCAGGAACTACCTGATGAACGAGAACCCCGATGCCATCATCAACATCGTGGATGCCACCAACCTGGAGAGGAACCTTTTCCTCACCCTCCAGATCCTGGACACCGGGATCCCCACGGTAATCGCCCTCAACATGATGGATGCCGTCCAAAAGAACGGGGATGAGATCGACGTCGGGAAGCTCTCCCGCGGTCTCGGATGCCCCGTTGTCCCCATCTCCGCTCTCAAGGGAGACGGTGTCGACGACCTTGTCAAGAAGATAGTCGAGACCGGGAACTCCAAGTCCAAATGCAACCCCGTCAGGTTCGATGACGACATCGAGGACCTCATCTCCAAAGGCGAGGATGCGTTGAGGAGGAAGGTTCCTGATGCCCATCTCAGATGGTTCGCGGTCAAGCTCATCGAGAACGACGAGACCGTGGACAGGGACCACCCCGAAGCCAAAGAGGCCATCTCCCAGGCGATCTCAGCCATAGAGGAGGATTACGACGACGAGATCGACGCCATCGTCGCGGATGCGAGGTACAACAGGATATCCTCCATCGTATCCGACAGCGTCAGGAAGGCCAAGCGCGACGAACGCGGAACTCTCTCCGACAGGATCGACCGCATCGTCACCAGCAGGATCTGGGGATTCCCCATATTCATAGTCATCATCGGTGCCATGTTCCTCGGGATCATCGGATTCGGTGATATCACCGGTATCGGAACCTACTGCACAGACTGGCTCAACGGGATCATCGAGGACCCCATCCAGAGCGGGGTCGAGGAGTGGTGCGTCGAGAACAACGTCAGCGAGGCCCTCACCGGACTCCTCGTCAACGGTATAATCGGCGGAGTGGGAGCCGTCATCGGATTCCTGCCCCAGATGCTCATACTGTTCCTGGCCCTCTGCATCCTCGAGGACATCGGATACATGAGCAGGGTCGCCTTCGTCATGGACAGGGTCTTCAGGCACTTCGGACTCTCCGGAAAGTCCTTCATCCCCGTGATCGTGGGAACCGGATGCGGTGTCCCCGGAATCATGGCATCCAGGACCATCGAGAGCGAGAGGGACAGGAGGATCACCGCCATGACCGTCACCTTCATACCCTGCGGAGCCAAGCTCCCCGTGATCTCGATGATTGCCGGAGCCCTCTTCGGAGGCAACGGACTCGTCGCACTCTTCGCATACATACTGGGAATCATCTGCATCCTGGTCTCTGGAATCATCCTGAAGAAGCTCAAGTCGCTCTCGGGAACACCCGCACCCTTCATCATGGAGCTGCCTCCCTATCACGTCCCCAGCTGGCTCAACGTCGCCAAGGGAACCCTGGACAGGGGATGGGCGTTCGTCAAGAAGGCCGGTACCATCATCCTGCTGGCATCCGTGCTGGTCTGGTTCCTGGCAAGCTACGATACACACCTGCAGTTCCTCGGAAACGATACCACCAGCGGATCCATCCTGGCCACCATCGGAGGTGCCATCTGCGTGATATTCCAGCCCCTCGGATGGGGAACCAACTGGGAGCTCACCGTCGGTACCATCACCGGACTCATCGCCAAGGAGAACATCATCGGAACCTTCGGAACCCTCTTCGGAATCGAGGCCGGAGAGGCGGGTGAGGGACTCGAGGAGATCCTCCAGTCCATACTGACACCGGCTGCGGGACTCGGATTCCTGACCTTCAACCTGCTCTGCGCACCCTGTTTCGCGGCAATCGGTGCCATGCACAGGGAGCTCGGAACCTGGAAGGCCACTGGACTGGCGGTCGGCTACCAGTGCCTGCTGGCATACGGTGTGTCGATGATCGTCTACGCCCTGTTCAGCCTTGTCTGGGGAACCGAGATACACCCCGGAAGCGTGGTTGCGGCAGTGGTCATCGCGGCGATACTGGCCTACCTGCTCGTGGCGAAGGACCCGTTCCGTCAGCTCGGCGGAGACGAGTACGACGCCAGCAAGGAGATGGGGGCATGAGCGGAGGCGACCTGATCGTCGCGGCCGTCATCGTGCTGCTGGTGGTCGCAGCGGTCGCCTGCCTTCTCAACAACCACCGCAATGGAATCGGAAGCTGCGGCTGCAAATGCGGGAACTGCGGATGCTGCTGTAGCAAGTCCGATGGCTCCAAGAACTGCGGGAACTGCGAGAAGAAAAACTGATAACACAGCCCCGTAGGATGACGGGGAAAACCACTTTCCCAATCACCCGGGAATCCCGGGTGATGCCATTTTCTTTCACGTCCCTTTTATAAAAAGCATTAAATATGAACGCAAATGTTAACGCCGTTCATGAAATACAGGTGTCCCCTCTGTGGATATATCTACGACGAAGACGAGCAGGGAGTCAAATTCGAGGACCTTCCCGACGACTGGTGCTGCCCCGTCTGCGGAGAGCCCAAATCCGAGTTCGAGCCCGTCGAAGAGTGATCACAGCCCATCTATCGTGATGAGCTGTGTGTTCTGTCTGCGGCGTATGTCCTGGACGAGTTCCATGGCAGGCTGGTTTCCCACAGCCGCCGCACGACCGAAGTACTCGAAACCCTTTTCCATATCCCTTTCCACACCGATTCCCTCGAAGTACATCCTTCCGACCATGAACAGCGCATCACCGTCTCCGGTGTCCGCCACCTCCTTGTAGAGTCCGAAGGCCTTC
>CALYUZ010000160.1 GCA_945492685.1 uncultured Methanomassiliicoccaceae archaeon
AGTACCTGTTGTCGAAGATGCGGTTGGTCTTCTTCTCGCTTCTCGGAAGGTATCCGAGATCCACCGCTCTGGGGGTGACGGTGATGTTGATCCTGGACTTGATCCTCTCCACCAGGTCCCTCTCGGCGGCGGGCCTCTCCGATTCCGGAAGCTCCGTCTCGAAGTACACGGTGACGATGTCCTTGCCGTTGAGGTGGTCGATCATCACCTGATATTCTCCCGATGCGGATTCCATTGAGGACAGGACCTCGTCGAACTGGGCGGGGAACATGTTGACCCCTTTGACCTTCACCATGTCGTCGGTCCTGCCGACGATGATGTCTATCCTGGGGAACCTGGAACCGCAGGGACACTCTCCGGGAATGATCCTGGTGAGGTCGTGCGTCCTGTACCTGATGAGCGGTGCACCCTCCTTCCTGAGGGTTGTTATCACGAGTTCTCCGACGGTGCCGTCCGGAACGGTCTTACCGGTCTTCGGATCGATGATCTCGAAGTAGATGTAGTCATCCCACATGTGGATACCGTTGCGGTAGTCGCAGCTGATCCCGATGCCCGGACCGTAGATCTCCGTCAGACCGTATATGTCGTAGAACTCCACGCCGAGATCATCGGCGATGCTCTGCCTCATCTTGTCACCCCAGCGCTCGGAACCGATGACACCCTTGCGTAGGCAGATCTGGTCCCTGATACCGCGTCTCTTGATCTCCTCCGCCAGTAGAAGGGCGTATGAGGATGTGGCGCATAGCACGGTGGACTTCATGTCGACCATCATGCGCAGCTGCTTGTCTGTGTTGCCCGGACCCATGGGGACTGCCATGGCGCCGAGCCTCTCGCATCCCGCCTGGAATCCGATACCGGCTGTCCAGAGACCGTATCCGGGGGTGATCTGTATCCTGTCCCTCTCGGTTATACCGGCCATCCTGTAGCAGCGCTCGAACATGACCGCCCAGTCCTCCACATCCTTCTTGGTGTAGGGGATGACGACCGGTGTCCCGGTGGTGCCCGATGAGGAATGGATCCTGACGATCTCCCTCTCGGGAACGGCTGCCAGTCCCAACGGGTACGCGGCCCTGAGGTCTCCCTTGTCGGTGAAGGGCAGGGTCTCGAAATCCTCCTGCGTCTTGACCGCGGAAAGATCGACATCCTTGAACTTCTCTGCGTAGAACGGACTGCGCCCCTTTATCGACGAGAGGAGGTCGAGGATGATCTCCTTCTGATACTCGTTCATCCTCACTGCAATCCCTCCAATATGGATGCCGCTTCCTGACTGCCACGTATGGCGGCCTTCTGCAGCCATTTCCTAGCATTGTTGACGCTCTTGACCATGCCCTCTCCGGAGAGGGACATCTTACCGAGCATGCACATGGCATCCTCCGATCCGAGGTCGGCGGCCTTCACGAAGAACTTGGATGCCTTGTCGGCATTGATCGGAACCCCTTTGCCATCAAGATACATCATACCGAGCCTGTAGCCTGCCTTGGGATATCCGCCCTCAAGACATTTGGTGTAGCACTCGATGGCCTTCGGATAGTCCGCATCCTTCCCACGGCCCTCCTCGTTGATGACACCCACCCTGTACAGGGCCATGATGTTGCCCTCCTCGGCGGCACGGGTGTACCAGTACAGGGCCTTCTCCCAGTCCTGGGGGATACCCTCGACATCGGAGTACATGAAACCGAGGTTGAACATCGCCCTGGCGTATCCCAGTTCGGCGGATTTGGTGTACAGCTCCATGGCCTTGTCCAGGTCCGCCCTCATACCTGCCCCGTGGGCCCTCATGTGACCGAGGTTGCACATGGCCTCGGCGTTGCCCTGATCGGCGGCGAGACCGAACCAACGTGCGGCCTCCCTCCTGTCCTGTGTGACGCCCTCTCCCTTGTAGAACAGATACCCCATGGCGACCTGGGCGTCCTGGTCACCCTCGCGGGCTGCTTTGAACACTGTCTCGAATGACATGTCATCTCCTCGATTTCGTCCTGCGGACGTAGATCTCCGGGTGGTCGATGTACTTCCCCAGATAGTAGAAGGCGGGCAGGAAACCGTTGGCGGCGGCCTGCGCATAGTACTTCATGACCTGGTTCTCATCCTTGGGGAGCTTCCCCTCGTCGTACATCCTGCCCAGATAGAACTGTGCATCCTCCGATCCCGCACTGGCGGCACGGATCAGGATCTCGAACGCCTTCTTGTCGTTGCGTTTGACGTATATCCCCAGATGGTACATCATGCCTATGGTGAACATCGCCACGGGACTTCCCAACCCGGCGGCCCTTTCGTAATATGAGAAGGCCTTGGCCTCGTCACCCATGTCCAGACACTCGTCGGCCATCTCCAGGGCTGAATCCCTGATATTGGTCTCCTTCTGGGTGGTGCATGTGGAGAGTTTATGCATCCTCACATCCATGGAATCCTTGGTCTCCCCGTTGAGACCGGCCATCAGGGCCCTCCAGCAGATCATGCACTTCTCATGTCCCATGTCCGCACCGAACTTGTACCACCTTCCGGCCTCGACCTCATTGTGGATGATGCCGTTGAGACCGTACTCGAAGTCCATTCCGATCTCCAGGAAGAGCTCGGCATCGCCTGTGAGTCCCGTGGAGGAGTACCACATCTCCGCCTCTGTCCTAGAACGGGGGACGCCTATTCCGCGGGAGTAGCAGTAACCGACCCTGAACTTGGCCATGGACTCCCCGCTCTCGGCGGCCTTCCTGAACCATTTGAAAGCCTCCTCCTCATCCTGCTTGACGATGAAGCCCTCCAGACACTCCAATCCGAAGGCGAGCTGTGCCTCGGAGTTCCCCAGCTCCGCCGATGCACGTAGATGCTCCACGTAATGGGAAAGGTCCCTGGGGACGACCTCGCCGTCCCGGTAGAGCTTGGCAAGTTCCCAATGGGCCCTCGGACACTTCCCCTCCGCCGCCTTCTCATACCATTTGATGGCGGTGGGGATGTCCTGCTCCTGTTCCTTGCCCGTATGATAGTAATATGCGACACCGAGGCACGCGTACGGGTCACCGGCATTGGCATCGCGGTAGATACGGTCCTTCACTTCGCCCTCTCCGTCTTGATCTTGTTGAG
>CALYUZ010000161.1 GCA_945492685.1 uncultured Methanomassiliicoccaceae archaeon
CATTCATTCAAAAGGAATAGTTTCAAACAATGAAAAAGGAAATAACGGTTCAGGCAAAAACCGTTGAGGAAGCCGTCCGTAGCGGCGCCGAACAGCTCGGCACGGACGAAAGCGGCGTCACATACGAAGTGATTGAGGAGCCGAAAAAGGGATTTCTCGGCATCGGCAGCACCCTCGCAACGGTTAAAGTAATATATGTATTCAAGCCTCTTGAGGCTGCAAGAAATTTCGCTCAGACACTTATCAAGGACCTTTGCCTTGACGCGGAGGTCATAATTCACGACGACGGCAACGGCGAAGCGCTTATGGAAATCACAGGCGCAGGTGCAGGCTTGCTCATCGGTCACCACGGCGACACTCTTGACGCTTTCCAGGCATGGTGATGGAGGCCGTGTGTCCTGGACAGTTCGACAACATACTGACGCCTCTGACCGTCGCGGTGACGATGGTCCTCTTGGGATTGTGATGGGATGACGTGGTATGTTGTCGACGGGATGGACGGATGCGGGAAGAGCACCGTTGCAAGAACGATCAAGGCCGGATTGGAATCCAAGGACAGGAAGGTCCTGATCCTGGAGCATCCGAACAAGGATACATCCGTCGGACGGCTGGAGAGGGCCTTCCTCGAAGGCGACAGCAAGATGCATGTGATCATCTCCACGGCCCTGTACATCCTGGATGTCCTGCACTCCCTCACATTCATCCGCTGCGGCAGGGGAAGGCGGTATGATGACATCATATTCGTCAGATACAGCATGGCCGTCGCATATCTTCCCGATCGTTTGGTCGGGCTCGCGTACGACCTGATATGCCGTGTCCTGCCGACCCCCGATGTGAGGATACTCGTCGATATAGATCCGGATGTCGCGATGTCACGCATCCTCGACCGCGGTGAGAACCTGGAGGTCTTCGAGACGGATGAGAAGCTCAGGACCGTCCGTGATAGGATGCTGAGACTGTCCGACGGTTGGATGGTCATCGACAACAGTCGTGGAACGGAGCACATGACGGAACAGGTCCATTGCATCATGGAGGGAATCTGATATGAGGATCCACGATCCCACACATCTCTACGCCGGGGACATCACCCCGAGGGTCGAGAAGGCCGCCATCGTCATCTCCGCCCTGTCATATCCTCCGTTCCTCTCAACGGTGATGTTCATCCTGCTGTCACTGACCGCCGACACCGTATCGATGGCCGCCATCAGCATTGCTATCACCGTCTCCACATCATTGGTGATTCCGGTCACGGCGATCATGTACTATTCCCGCAAGTTCGGGAACGGAGACGGTGATATCGCGAAAAGGGAGGACCGTGTCAGGCCTTTCCTAGTCGGGATATCGTCGTATTTCCTGGGAGTGGCCCTCCTGTTCCTGGTGGGGGCGCCATGGATATGCACCGTGATGATGCTGAGCTACGCCACCAGCACGGTCATCGTCATGCTGATAAGCACGAAATGGAAGATCAGCGTCCATGCCACGGGCCTGATGGGGCCGATCGTCCTGATGGCCATGGTGTACGATCCGATCTATGCGTTGCTGTCTTTATCGATAATCCCGGTGGCATGGAGCCGTTACGTCAGGAAGAAGCACACCCCGCTCCAGCTTATCGCGGGAGCCCTGTTCGGTACCATCTACACCGTGACGTTCCTGACGTTGTTCCTGTGAGAGTCAATCCCAGAAGCGCTTGTTCTTCGCGTAGAGGATCTCGGCGTTCATGATCGCCCTGAGGAAATCGTCCTCGTCCACGTACATGGACCTGAGTATCCTGGATGCCGCATCCGGTCCGATACCCCTTCCGGCCAGGACTATGGATGCCCTCTTCCCCCCGTGCTCGTTGACCAGGTTGGCGCATCTGGAGAACTTCTGGAGGTCCTTCTTCTCCTGTGCCGATAGCTCCTTCAGCTTCACGAGCTTCACGCATTCCCTGTCGTATCCCTTCAGGACAGCGACCATGCATCCGCCGCAGTGGGGGCATGTGAACCTCTTCGGAGCATCGCCCACCCTGAACCTCCACTGGGATCCGCAGTTCATGCATGATGCGAACAGCACCTCGTCCTCCAGCCTCTTCTTCAGGGCCATGAGGATGGCGTGGTCCGCACGGACGGGTTGCATGAGCTCCTTGGACCTCACGATCCCCTCCAATCCTATTGCGGAGACGGTTCCGGCGACCACATCTATGGACCCGTCGGCCATCATGGATACCACCTTCTCCGAGTTCGCCATGTCCAGGTCCTCCCACAGGACCTTGTTCACGGCCTCCCTGTAGGCAGGGGTGTCCTTGTGCAGGTCGAAGAGCCTGTTGAAGTTCATGAAGCGGTGGTCCGCCTCCTTCTCTATGATCCCGAACTTCTTGGCGACGAAGACGAACCTCCATCTCAGGAACGATGAGTTCAGGATGGTGAGCCTTGCGAGTGCCTCCACCGTGCCGGGTTTCACGGATCTGACCGTGTCCATGATGACATCCTTGGGAACGTTCCTCGGAAGCTCCAGTATCATGCGGTATGGGTCCGCGGTCATCCCCACGCTCTCCCCGAGACGTGCGGTGAGGAGTGCGGAGTAGATCTTCCCCAGGGTCTCGTTCACCCGGCTCCCGAAGCATGCGTTGATGATGGCCAGCCTATCACCGACCTCGACGGTGACCGTCTTGTCGGTGGGCATGACGAACCTCTCGTCCTGGTCCGCGAAGTACTTCCTGAGAACGCGGATGCATCCGTCGTCTCCCGGATAGTCTTCGAAGTTCCTCAGACGTCTGAGCTTCCCCACCTCCATGGCCACCTCGAAGGGGACGGGTATGTCGGAGCCCACCCATGACGGCACCGAACCGACCTCGCGAGCCTCCTCTACGAGGATCTCGTCCTCGCGCATCTCGACTATGCGCCAGGTGCGGCCCTTGGCGATGAACATGGCATACTCCTCCGCGAATGATGCAACAAAGCTCTCGTCCAAAGTACCGATTATCGCCCTGGTCCCGATGTCGCGGATCATGTAGGTGCGTTCGTCGGGGATCATCGAGATGTTGTTGTAGAAGTAGTCCATCCCCTTGCGGGAGCGTT
>CALYUZ010000162.1 GCA_945492685.1 uncultured Methanomassiliicoccaceae archaeon
GTCTGCCCATGGAGGTCCGTGGACCCAACTACCCCAACTACGCAATGAACGTCGGTCACCTCTCCGGATACACCGGTATCCCCAAGGCAGCCCACGTCGCCCGCGGAGACGCATTCACCGCCAACCCCTTCGTCAGGATCGCATTCGCTGACCCCTCACTGGTCTTCGACTTCGCGAACGTGACCAAGGAGATCGGACGTGGAGCTCTCAGGGAGTTCGTGCCCGCCGGAGAGCGCAGCGCAGTCATCAAAGGATGATTACCTTGCAGGCCGGAGATCTGTTGAAGTATGTGCCGACGGCAACCGTCGGGAAGGTGCAGGACATCAAGGAGGAGAACGGTAAGACCTGGGTCAAACTGGATTTCACCGGACTCTACTACGATGCCGGCTACCTCATCCCCGCCGACCCGTCCGAGTACATCGAGGTCTCCTACAAGGAACGCAAGACCGTCTACGAGGGCAGCATGAAGTCGATCGACGACGTCAGGAAGGAGTCCGAGGAGGTAGACATCTCGGAGTTCATGCCCTCCGGAGGCGGATAAGCGTCCTCCCAAACCTTTTCCTAAACCCCTTACCCGTAGTTCTGTTTGTTCTGTCGGTTCCCTGCTATGGGAAACGTTGAAGAACGATGTGATGATGTCCCGATGGCCTGAGGATGCATCCGAGTTTGGCCGCCTGGATGTGTCCGACGGTCGCTTTTGAAAAGGATGCCGGCGAGTGCCGGCTGAGGTGTTTCAGAGCTTGTATCCCGCCATGCGGGCATACTCGATGATCAGTTTGGCGGCGTTCTCCACTCCGATCACGCTGGTGTCGATGGTGAGGTCGTAGTTCTCTACAGTACCCCAGACGATCCCCGTGTACCTCTGGTAGTAGAGGGCCCTCTCGCTGTCCTTGTCCTTGACCCTGGCGAAGGCCTCCTTCTCGGAGATGTTGTTCCTCTTGCTGGAACGTGCGACACGGGCCTCCATCGGAGCCTTCACGAACACGTTGATGACATCGCTGCGGTCGCGGAGGACATAGTCCGCACATCTTCCGACGAACACGCATGGTCCGTTGGCAGCCAAGGTCTCGATCGCCTTGGATTGGGCCACGAACACCGGGTTGGGTGCGGGGATTCCGTAGAAGAACATGTTGGTGCGCGATGTGCGCTCCTCCTTCTTTTCGATCTCCTGCAGGCTTATCCCGGATTCGTTCGCAGATTCTGCCAGGATCTCCTGGTCGTAGCATCTGATTCCGAGGAGGTCCGCCAGGATCTTCCCGACCTCCCTCCCGCCACTTCCGTTCTGTCTCGCTATTGTGATGATCAGGTCACTCACTGGACGCGCCTCCGTTGTTGTTCTTGGAGATCCTGCGGAGGTGCATCCTCTTCATGACCATCCTCGCGAAGGGTTGTGCAACGAGCATCTCCACCCAGAACGCGACGCAGAAGTTGGTGGGCCACATGTAGGGCCACTCCATGAACACCTCGACGATCTCGAACTGTCCCGACATGATCGTTCCGACAAGTGGTCCGAGGATGGACATGCTTGCGGACATCATCGTCACGCAGAAGATGATGTTGAACACGATCCTGGTGTTGAATCCGTCGGTGGGCTCGGTGAAGCGCCTGACACCGTAGTTGGCCACCCTTCCGACGATGAACGTCATCAGAAGCATGACGATCACCCAGATTATGGGTATGCATTTCAGGGATGTCAGCATGACCTCGGCATCGAACCTGCCGAAGGATTTCGCGATGTTGAACGTGGCCATGATTATGCACGTGATGATCGCGATGATCCCTCCGTAGAGCAGACCCTCCCTGTTACTCCATGGTAATCTCAATTCCTCCATCAGTGAGTCTCCTTTACCGGAGAATGCACTGTTTCCGGAGGCTCGACAAGAAATGAGCGACCTTTCGATTCTACGTGGTATCCCGGTGAATCTAACGCTTCTCTGAGCGTATGGCTCGGGGAATGTGAGGTTGTACAAAAAGGTGTGGTCAGGCGGGAGTGGGCCCGCCATGACCTTGAAGATCCGTACGGATCACTTGATCCTGTTGAATGCGACCAGGACGGAGGCGATCTTCGGGTTGTCGGTGATGCCGTAGTGCTTCTTGATCATCAGGTCGCTGGTGGGTGCGGGACTGCAGGAGACGACGTCCTTGCATCCGTTGCCTTCGTTGAGTTCGGGGAAGGACACTGGGGGCATGACGAACTGCTCCCCTCCCTTGGCCTTGATCTGGGGGAACAGCACGAAACCGTCCGAGAGCCAGACGACATCGTCCCTGCCCTCGTATTTCTTGGCTGTGAACGGGAACACCTCCTCTCCCAGGATCTCTCCGTCGCTGGAGAGGAGCACCACAGTGGGCTCCGGCGGGGGTCTGAACCTGGGGTCCTTGACGATGCAGATGACGCTATCACGTTTGAGCGCCTCGTTGAAACCCCTGTTGTCCACCTCGATGTTCCCCATCGCACGGACCGTGGATTCCTCCTTGCGGAGTTCCTCCAGAATGTCTTTGTCGAGGTAGAACGCGTAAATTACTCCCCTCAGACCGCGGATGATCTCGAGCTGAGAGTCCAGATTTGCGTCCATATCGGCTGTCATAATCCGTCGTAATAGAATGCAGGTAAATGGTTTTTGTCATCCAACTGTAGCATAGGATTATATACAGGTGGATGGGCCAGATGTTTCGTCCGGATTTCAGATGTCGATCTCGGCATCGTCGGGCACGAATTCGATCGTGACTCCGCGCTTGAGTCCCAGGTCACCTGCGACCTCGAGTGCCTTCACCATTGCGCTGGGCACGGGGCACGCGGTGTGGGGGATGGCATCGTTGGCGAGCTTGTAGATGGTGGACTTGCTGAACTCGGCCTCCACCTCGGCGTAGGGGCTCATGGGCTCAAGCTTCCAGGACATCTTCAGGATGTTGGGGCAGTCGCTCTTGATGTCGAGCTCGATGAGGCCCATTCCGTTGTCCTTCGCGGTGATCAGGGTCCTCATTTTGCAGACCCCTGCGTCCACGCATACTCTGCAGTCAGTCATTTTCGTCACTCCTTAGTCTGATGAGGTT
>CALYUZ010000163.1 GCA_945492685.1 uncultured Methanomassiliicoccaceae archaeon
GCTCCAGGGGTGGACAACCCCCGGGCCCTTAAGGGATATAAAAACCCTTCTGAAAAGTATTTATGATGGATATATCGCCGAAGGGGGAGCCTTCACTCCTTCTTCTCACCGCTGTCGGACTGCTCTGCGGCAGTCTCGTCCTCGGGTGCCTCGACGGGTGCCTCGGGCTGGTCCGCTGGGGTCTCGGGTACCGGCTCGGACTTCTCCTCCGCAGGGGTCTCTGCGGGTGCCTCGGGCTGTGCGGCGGCTGCGGATGCTGCGGCCTTCTCCTCGGCCTTCCTCTTGCGGATGTCCTCCTTGAGCTTGGCCTTCTGCTCCTTCTCGGATTCCTTCCTCTTGCGGATGTCCTCCTTGAGCTTGGCCTTGGCCTCGGCGCGCTGTTCCTTGGGGAGCTTCTTGATCTCCTCTCTGCGCCTCTCCTCGGCACGCTTGGCCTTCCACTTGTCGTCCTCGATCTTCTGCTTCGCCATCTTCTCGGCGTCCTCTTTCTCCTTGGCGATCTTCGCGTGCCTCGCCTTGGCCTTCGAGTTGTCGTTGACGACCTCATCCTTCTTCATTGCCATTTGAATGACCCCTTGAATCGACCCCATATCACACTAAGATACTAAAAGGTTAAGAAAAGGAACAACGGGGGTTAAGATGGGGTTTGCCGCCCCGTCGGAAAAAGGGAACGGGGCGGGGTATGATGTGATGCCGGGATCACTGGTTGGACTTCCAGAGTCCGTGCTTGTTGCAGTACTCCCAGGCGGTGACCTTCTCTGCGTCGGTCTTGAAGAACGCCTCGGGTGCGTCTCCGGGCTTGAGGTACTTCCTCATCCTGACGCCGTCGGCGCAGATCTCGATGTAGACGATGTAGTGGTCATCGGCCATGGGGTGGGCTGTCTCCTTTCCGACCTTGACGAGGACGCCTCCGTCGACCTTCTCGATGTAGGGGACGTGCTTCTCCTTGACGAAGTCCTCGGTCTTGGCCTCGACGGGCTCCATGGGGGCTCCGCAGCAGGAGGGGATGCATCCGCCCTTGTAGACGAGATCGACGACGGTTCCGCATTTGGGGCAAACATATGTTACCATGATAGTTCCTCGGAGTCGGTTTCCGACTGCATGATATTTAACATTGTTGAAACGGTGTTCGGAGTTTTAGAGGGCTTTATGTCCGAGTAGTTTATCTAGGATGACCATGCGCATTCCCGCATTCATGACCGTATGGCAGGACGGACGCCTCTGGTGCACCGACGGATGGTTCAACGGTGCCGCCGTGGGAAAGGGGGTCAGGAAGGTCCCCCTGGACGAGGCCACCCCCATGGGTATCGTCAGGGAGGCCAGGGCACCCGCGGTCATCGTGGATGCGGAGAGCATCGGCACGGGAAGGTTCGGAGAGAGGGTTGTGAAGAACATGAGGGTCCGTGGGGCGGACATATGGTTCATGACCCACATCGAGGATGCGGATGATGTATTCGATGCGTTCAACACCAATGCGGACATGGTGCTGGCGCCGTATCATACCATCAGGTCCGATGCCGATCTAGAGGACATACATTCCGTGTCGGATTCGGTGATACCCGTGGTGTTCGTGAAGAACTCCAAGGGACTGGTCTCCAGACGGAAGACGGGTGATGTCAGGGACATCCTCGACAGGCTCACCGATGCGGGATTCTACAGGACATGCGTACTGGACACCGACGGTTCCGTCACAGAGACCATGTGGACGGACATCCACGATGACAACCCGTCGGCAATGCCCTTCTGCAGATACGAGCCGTCCCACAGGACAGGGATAACGACTCAGATATCTCCGTTCGACCCCTGAAGGACGGAATCCAGGAAGGAGGAGACCTTCTCGGGGACCCCCTCGGACCCGTACCTGTCGGTGCCGGACACCTCCAGATGGCCCTTCCATTCCATGCCGGTGGTGATTGAGAATGCACGGAATATCGACACCGTGTTCCTGTAGAGGGGTTCGTCGCTACCTCCGCACAGCAATCCGACCGAAACGGCCGGATGCGAGAGGTTCTTGTTGAACCACCAGGGCTGGAACCGGTCCATGGCCGTCTTGATCAGAGACGATGGACCGCTGAAATGTATCGGTGATGCGAGTATGAGCATGTCCGAGGACTGGAAGGCCTTGTACACCCCATCCATATCGTCGCGTATGACGCATCCGGTGTTCCTGCACGTTCCGCAGTCGGTGCAGTGGCGGATGCCTAGATCGGAGAGGAAGATCACCTCCACCCTCCATCCCAGACCGCGGAGATGCTCCTCCGCCGAATGACACATGGCACGGGTCACCCCGTCTGGTTTAGCGCTTCCGCAGAACACTGTGGCTTTCGGCATGATCCCGTCATGCATCTGCACGATGAATAACGTGTCGGACGGAAGCATCCCAGCGAACAACAATATAGTCCGACTGAGATTGATGCGGGTACACAGGCGGATATGACATGAGCGATTTCCTAAAGGCAAAGATCGTGGAGTTCCCCCGCAACATCCTGGCGGGGCACGGGGTACTGGGACAGGTCAAGGACCTCTGCACCAACATCCACACCGGACATACAGGGACGATGATCACCGGGAACGCCACCATGAAGGCCGCAGGGAACGCGGTCCTCGACTACATGCAGGGATATGACATCGACACCTGCATCGTGGGGGACGCCACATCCGAGAACGTGGAGACGGTCGAGAAGCAGGTCATCGAGTTCGGATCCGATTTCATCCTCGCCGTGGGAGGCGGTAGCAAGATAGACACCGCCAAGATAGTCTCCAAAGACCTGAACCTCCCGTTCATCAGCATCCCCACGTCCGCCGCCCACGATGGGATCGCCTCCAACAGGGCATCGCTGAAGTCGTCCACAGGCTCCCGTTCCATCGCATCCGCCTCGCCGATGGGGGTCATCGCCGACACGGAGGTCATATTCAAAGCCCCCTATCGTCTCCTGGCATCCGGTTGTGCCGATGTGATATCCAACCTTACGGCCCTCAAGGACTGGGATTTCGCCAGGAGGCTCAGGAACGTGGACTTCAGCAGGTCCGC
>CALYUZ010000164.1 GCA_945492685.1 uncultured Methanomassiliicoccaceae archaeon
ACAAGGGGGTTAACGTAAGATGACAGATCTGAAATTCGACGACAAGGGATTGATCACCGTAGTGGTCCAGGATTGGATCACCAACGAGGTCCTCATGGTCGCATGGGCCAACCAGGAGGCTGTGGACCTCATGAAATCTACCGGATACACCCACTTCTGGTCCAGGAGCAGACAGAAGCTCTGGCAGAAGGGCGAGGAGTCCGGTCACGTCCAGAAGATCAAGTCCATCCAGACCGACTGCGATGCGGACACCCTCCTGGTCAGGGTGGAGCAGACCGGGGTCGCGTGCCACACCGGAACCCCCTCATGCTTCAACGAGGTCATATACGGTGATACCTCGGAGACCATGGCCATCCTTCCCGAGCTCAGGCGTGTCATCAAGGACAGGCACGAGAATCCCGAGGAGGGCAGCTACACCTGCAAGCTCTTCAACGACGAGACCCGCATGTGCAAGAAGGTCATCGAGGAGGCAGGGGAGTTCGTCCTGGCCATCAAGGACAAGGACGAGGATGAGATGGCCTGGGAATTGGCGGATCTGATCTACCACACCATGGTCGCCATCGAGAAATCCGGACTTTCCATGGAGAAGGTCTACGAGAAGCTGTCGGAGAGAGCGGAATGAGAGCGGATCTCCACACCCACACGGTATACTCCGACGGAGAGCTGATCCCGGCGGAGCTCGTCCGCAGGGCAATGGTACTGGGGCACGATGTGATAGCGATCACCGACCACGTGGACATGACCAACGTGGAGTTCGTGGTCACCAATGTGGTCAAAGCGGTGGAACTCTGCGAGGACTACATCAGGACCATCCCTGGTGTCGAGATCACCCACGTCCCTCCGAGCAAGATCGACAAGGTCGCCAAGCTCGCACGCAAGTACGGGGCCGAGTGGGTCGTCGTCCACGGGGAGACCGTCACCGAGCCCGTCGCGCCCGGGACCAACCGCGCATCTGCGGAGAACCCCGAGATCGACATCCTCGCCCACCCCGGATTCATCACCGAGGAGGAGGCTCAGCTCGCCAAGGACAACGATGTCATCCTGGAGGTCACCGGCAGGGCGGGACACAACATCACCAACGGTCACGTGGTCAACATGGCAAGGGCCGTCGGAGCCAAGATGGTCATCGATTCCGACACCCATGCACCGGAGAACCTCATGGACGAGGCTGCCGCACTCACCGTGCCACTCGGAGCAGGAACGACGAAGCAGGAGGCCGAACTGGCTCTCCATGTCACTCCCTACGAAGCGATCCGCAGGATCCGCTGAACAACAATTTCACATCCCTGCAGGACCGACATCCGGTTCCTGCGGGTTCTTTTTCAATCACCCGTCTCTGCGGTTCCATTCGAAGGATTCGCGTTACTGTCAGAACATCCAGACGTATGCGTTACTGTTGCATTCCGATTCTTATTCCGACCTTTTGATCGATAGGATGTTGGGGGAGAGGGAGGAGACCCTGTCCAATGCCGAGAGTATTATAAACGGTTGGAGTGACGTGTTTTAATTTGTTTGGAGGGGAGGTCACCCTCCCCATTCAGGTTCAGTGGGTGTTGAGCTCCAGGGTCTCTCCCCTCTTCCTGGCATCCACGACCTCCGCAGTGGCGGAGTACAGGACGTCGTTGGAGGAGTTGATCGCCGTCTCCAGCGAATCCTGGATAACACCGATGATAAATCCGACAGCGACGAGCTGCATCGCGATGTCGTCCCCTATTCCGAGAAGGGAACATGCCATGGGGATCAGAAGCAGCGATCCGCCGCTGACACCGGATGCGCCGCATGCCGCAAGCGTCGCGAGGAAGCATAGTGCGAACGCGATGACTATGGGGACATCGAGTCCGATGGAGAACGCACCAACCAAGGTCATCACAGTGATGGTGACTGCGGCACCGTTCATGTTGATCGCCGAGCCGAGGGGGATCGACACGGAGTAGAAGTCCCTGTCGAGTCCGAGCTTCTCGCAAAGGGTCATGTTCATGGGGATGTTGGCCGCGGAGCTCCTGGTGAAGAACGCGGTGACCGCACTTCCGCGGAGACACGCAAACAGGAGGGGGAACGGGTTCCTGCGCATGAGGATCCCGGACACCAGGGGACTGACGATGAACATAACGATGAGCATGCATGCGACCAGCAGGCAGATCAGTGCCGCATACTCCTCGAAGATCGATAATCCGAATGCGGACACTGTCGTGTAGATGATACCGAACAATCCGATCGGTGCGAACTGGATGATCACCCTGACGATGTTCGACACGATCTCGGAGAGCTCCGACATGACATTGGTGACGGTGGGGCTTCCGATCTTGCGGATCGAGAATCCGAACAGCACCGACCAGAACAGGATGGACAGGTAGTTCGCATTGATGATCGCCGACACGGGATTGGACACTATGCCGATGACGAGGTTCAGAAGCACCTCCTCCAGGGTGGAGCTTGCGTAATCCGCGGGATCGATGGACAGGGTGATGTGGACCGGGAAGAGATAGCTCATTACCACGGAAACCGCCGCCGCGAGCAGTGTAGTTCCCAAGTACAGGATCACGACTGTCTTCATCCTGCCGCCCACATTCCCCTTGGAACTGGCCAGAGATGATATCACCAGCACCATGACGAGTATCGGTGCAATGGCCTTCAACGCTCCAACGAACAGCTCACCTATGATCTCGATGAACAGGATGTTGGGTATGATGAGGGCCAGGACGGTTCCGATCACCAGTCCGACGAGGATACGTAGGATGAGGTTGATGGAACACCATTTCTCATACAGACCTTTCATGTGTTCATAAGCTTCTGTCAGTGTAAAAGCGTTCTCTATGGAAAACGCTATCTATATTCCTCTGGGAAAACTATGGATTACCCTTCCACGGTCCGATGAAGGCTTTTAATCGGTCCTCTGTATACGTCGGTTCATGCCTAAGATCGCAGTAATCGGTGGAACCGGTATCTACAACCCGGACACCTTCGAACTCATCGAGGAGGTCTATCCCGA
>CALYUZ010000165.1 GCA_945492685.1 uncultured Methanomassiliicoccaceae archaeon
ATCGCCCTCACCTTGGACATCGTAGCATATCCTGGCTCCGTTCAATTCCGCGAACATGTTTGGTGATTCCAAAGCACCCATATAATCCAATCTCCATTACGATGCATATAAACATCCAACGGAGGGCTCCGATGACCGAGAAGAAGATACTGATCATTGTCATGGACGGCCTGGGAGACAGGGCCTGCGAGGAGCTGAGGGGACTCACCCCGCTCCAGTATGTGAGGACACCTAACCTGGATTGGTTCGTGAACCACGGTTCCGCCGGACTCTGCGACCCCATAGCCCCCGGGATCAGGGCGGGGAGCGACACCGCTCATCTCGCGATCCTAGGATACGATCCTTACAAGGTGTACACCGGAAGGGGACCCTTCGAGGCCATCGGTGTCGGGATGGATGTCCAGCCCGGTGATGTAGCCCTCAGATGCAACTTCGCCACCGTAGACGATGACCTCGAGATCATCGACCGCCGTGCGGGAAGGATAAAGGCGCCGGAGACCACCGAACTTGTGGAGGCACTGGACGGCATAGAGATAGACGGCATAGAATGCTATGTCAAGGAGAGCACGGAACACAGGGCCGTGCTCCTGTTGAGAGGCGACGGACTGTCCGCCGAAATCACGGATGCCGACCCCGGTGCGGGGACCCATCTCATGCTCGTCGAGGGAAAAACCGAGGAAGGGGAGTTCACCGCCGACATTGTCAACAGGTTCATGGAGGAGTGCTACAACAGGCTCAAGGACCATCCCACCAACAGGAAGAGGCTCGCTGCCGGACTCCCGCCCGCCAACATCCTGGTCCCGAGGGGTGCCGGGGAGTTCCCGATGATAAAGCCGTTCCCGGAGAGGTACAACATGTCCGCATGCTGTGTGGCGGGGGTGGGGATGATTAAAGGCATCTGCAAGGCCTGCGGCCTCGACATATATCCCCTCCCGCCTGCATGCAACGGGGGACTTGATTCCGATCTTGAGATGAAGGCTGCGTGCGCCCTGGAGGCCCTCGGAGAATACGACTTCGTCCTCATGAACTGCAAGGCACCGGACATCGCCGGACACGACATGGATGCCAGGAAGAAGGCAGAGGTCGTGAAGAAACTGGACAGCATGATGGGATACATCAGGGCCAACCTCCCGGACGACCTGGTTGTCGCCATCACATGCGATCACTGCACACCCTGCAGCCTCGGAGACCACTCAGGAGAGCCTGTACCCATAGCGTTCTACTCCCACGGATGCGTCAGGGACGAGTCGGTCGAGTTCAGCGAATCGGGATGCAGCAGGGGATTCATCGGCAGGATACGCGGCATGGACATCGTCCAGATATGCCTCGACATGGCAAACCGCACCGAGAAGTTCGGTTCATGAGGCCATTGTCAGCCTCATGGCGAGTTTGCCCCCGGTCGAGACGAAAACATCCCTGTGTGCGAAGGTTGTGTCGCCCTCGACATCCACGCCCACCGATATCGTGACATCATCGAACGTGAGCTCCAGATGATATCCTCTGCCGGAACTGTAGACGTCCAATATCTGCGCCAGATAATCGATGGACCCGTGTCCTCCGTTGCGGATGTCGAAGGCGATGAGGTCCGTCAGGAACACCAAGGAATCATCCTCCAGATCCGTCATGTCCGACAGCCTGACCTCGACACCCGATACGGTGTCCAGGATGTCCCCCGAAGAATCCCTCCAATCGGGCGCATCCATGTACGATATCGTGACGGACAGGGCCACAGCGATGATTATTATGAATGCCATCGCGTCCACCATCCCGATCATGCCCCTCCTGTTCAGAACCATACCGTCACCTCGAACACTGCGGTGACCGTCCTGCCGTTATCCGCCGGGATCAGCGAAGTGAACATGCGGGTGAACCTATCGCCTTCCGCCACACCGATCGATTCCACCAACGGCACCGATGCAAAACCTCCGGGGACGGTCGTGACCACCTTCATCCCCGATGCTCCGACAGAGGAGACGTACGTCTCCATGTATCCGGAGTTGTCTGCGACCACCTGACCTGACTCCACTTTGGCCTGTAATGCCCCTCCCTCCAATGCGTCGAGAGGGTCGTCGTGGATGTGGATCAGAGCCGCCGCTGCTCCGAGATAGATCATCAGAACGATGGAGACGACCATGACCATCGTCATCGCCTCCAGGAATCCCATGTCCCCTCTGCGGTCGGACCTCATACGGACCCGTTCGCAGAGGGAGGTGATAAAAGGGGATGCGTGCGGTCAGTATTACTCACACGCCGCGCTGGTAGAGTCCGCGGGTCACGGTTCCGCCGCACATCTCTATCAGCTTCTCCCTGAGCTTGTCGCTGGGCCTGACGCACATCTCCCCGACGGCCTTGACCAGTGCCGGGGGACGCTTCCTCAGGTCCAATCCAACGGAGACCGCTCCGGAACGGCCGAGCTCCTGGAGACTGTCCAGCAGGTAGAGGTCCACCGAGTTCAGGATGTGGGCGTAGCCCCTCTTGTCCTGGTACACGGGGAAGACCGCCTCCTTCTCGTCCTTGAGGGTTCCGGTCTCCATTCCGGGATCGCGGGTGTACATGAGCTCGGTCCTTCCGAAGGCCATGACCTCGCATCTGCCGGGGTAGTGGGATATGAGGTCCGAGACCTCGTTGCGGGACAGCTCCACTGAGAGCGTGGTCTGGTAGAGGTTCAACGGGAAGTAGGAGTTGAACATGTTCAGGATGTTGCTGCCGTAGATCCTGGGCGCTCCCTTGCATGCCCTGTACTGTGCGGTGTTGTTGACCATCACGGGACGGTCGGTGAACACGTACTCATCCTCTGCATCGAACCTGGGCAGAAGTGCGACACACTCCACTCCATCACCACAGACCTCCATGGCCTCATCTATCCTGTCCATGTTGTCGAAGTAGACCCTCTTGGCATAGGGCATGGCGGCTTCGAGGTTCTTTATCGTTGAAACGTAGAACGACAGTTCGGGGTCGTAGTGCCTCACGGGCTGCTTCTCGAACTTC
>CALYUZ010000166.1 GCA_945492685.1 uncultured Methanomassiliicoccaceae archaeon
ACTTCAACAAGGGTGCATCCATACACCTCGACAGGAAGTTCAGATTCGTCTGTCTCAACGACAACATCCCCACGATGATGGCCATCGCCAACGATTGCGGATATGAGCACATATTCTCGATGCAGCTGGAAGGGAAGCTGAAGACGGATGACCTGATAATCGCGATATCCGGAAGCGGGAACTCCAGGAACATCATCGAAGCCGTGGAGTATGCCAAGGGAATCGGTTGCAAGGTCATTGGATTGACAGGCTATAGCGGAGGGAAACTGAGGGAACTGTGCGACTACAGCATACATGCAGACATCGAGGATATGCAGAAAACCGAGGATGTCCACATGATAGTCAACCACCTGATCGCACAGGTAATCGCCCGCAGACTCGGACATCCGCTTTGCTGAGGACGATATAATGATAATATCGAAGACCCCCCTCCGCATCAGTTTCTGCGGAGGTGGAAGCGACATCCCCTCATTCTACTCCAAACACGGCGGATGCGTACTCAGTACCACGATCAACAAGTACATCTACATCTCGTCCGTGCATTCATTCAATCCACAGATCACCCAACTAAAGTACTCCATGGTGGAATCCGTCACAGACATCGACGAGATCAAACACCCCGTCTTCAGGGAGATGCTCAGGAGATACGGTCTGTCCGGATTCGAGATGAGCAGCATCTCAGACATACCCGCCGGAACCGGACTCGGATCATCCAGCACATTCACGGTCGGATTGTCCAACATACTCCACGCACACATGGGCGAGACCATGTCCAAAGAAGCCCTCGCGAAAGAGGCCTGCGAGATGGAGATCGATGTTCTGGAAGAACCGATCGGAAAGCAGGACCAATATGCCGCGGCATACGGCGGATTGAACTTCATAGAGTTTAACAGGGATGGGACCGTGCAGGTCGAACGCATCAAGGTGGACACCGAATCCAAACGCATACTGGACAACCGCCTGATGATGGTCTACCTCGGTGGCGTCAGGAGCGCATCCGAGATATTGAGGAAGCAGAGCAGCAACACCAAATCAGGCAAGGCCGAGGACAACCAGAAGCGTATGTGCGACCTGGCACGCGAACTCCGCCACTCCCTAGAATCTGGGGACATGGATTCCATGGGCGAATGTCTGGACAAAGGATGGAAGCTGAAGCGTACCCTGTCCGAGGGGATCACCAACCCCCAAATCGATGAGATGTACGAGAGGATTACCGACCTGGGCGCCACAGGAGGAAAGCTGCTCGGTGCAGGGGGAAACGGGTTCATGCTCTTCTACGCCAGAGAGAATGCCAGGGAGGAGATCCTACGCAAGACCAAGGACCTCCGCTGGATGCCGTTCCGTTTCGAATCATCAGGATCACAGATCATATACAACAATGAGGAATGAATATGCTCAAGACCGCAGTCGTCACCGGCGGAGCCGGTTTCATCGGAAGCCAACTCGTAGACAAACTCATCCAGAAAGGATACAGGGTCATCGCCACAGACATGATCCCTGATGACAAGGCGAAGAACATCGCCCATCTGGAGGACGAGAAGAACTTCGAGTATGTCTGCATGGACATAAACAAGGGGGAACTCCCCGAGATCTGCAAAGGATGCGACTGCATGTTCCACCTCGCAGCCAACTCAGACATCCGCGTCGGTGGACAGAATCCCGCGATCGATTTCGAGAACACCCTGACCACGACAAAAAGCGTCCTCGATGCCATGAAACAGGATTCCATCCCCCGCATGTTCTTCTCCTCCACATCCGCAGTCTACGGTGACAAGAGCGGACGCGCACTCACCGAGGACGAGGGGGACCTCAGACCGATCTCGTACTACGGTGCATCCAAACTCGCTTCCGAGGCGCTGATCTCCGCATACTCATACATGAACTCGTTCGATGCCCTCGTGTTCAGGTTCCCCAACGTCGTGGGTCCCCGCCTGACCCACGGTGTGATCTTCGACTTCATCGAGAAGCTCAGGAAGGATCCCAGGAAACTCCAGATCCTCGGTGATGGAAAACAGAACAAACAGTACGTCTACAGCCCCGACCTCGTGAATGGCATAGTGGATTTCATGGACCGGGACTACAAGGGCATGAACATCTTCAACATCTCGACCGAGTCGTTCACCGATGTGAACACCATAGCGGACATCATCTGCAGGGAGATGGGGCTCGAAGATGTGGAGTATGAATACACCGGCGGAAACTGCGGATGGAAGGGTGATGTCCCCTCGTTCGATTACGATATCTCCAAAGCCAAGGCAGCTGGCTGGAAATTCAGATACAACTCCACACAGGCTGTGGAGATGACGGTTCGCGACGCACTCAACTGAGGTTTCCGTCGAAGAGGACATCGCTCTTCATCGAGTATTTCCTGTTGCGGGCATAGTTCCCGATGCGATAGAACATGGCAGGTGACACCCTGTAGATGAGGACATCCATCGAGATCTCAGGGGATTTGTGTGACGCGAGTTTCCTCATCCCCTCGCTCTTGGAAAGCTCCCTGAACTTCTCAGGAGATGCACGGGTTAAACTGCGTATGACGTGACGGAACAGATGCCCGCAGAACCTCTCGTAGTCATCGGGGAAACGTTCCCTGAACGATTCGCACATCTCTCCCGAGAGCTCCACATCCCTCTGGGCAATGCTGTCGTCATTGGATCCGCCGCAAAGCGAGTTCCCGTGCTGATAGTAAACGTACAGAGGCTTGTTGTAGTACACCACCTTGTCAGCCACCAGCAGGGAATCCACGGTCTGCTTGAAATCCTCGCAATAACCAGCTATGAAACGGATGCTGTTCTCACGTAGGAATCCCGTCCTGTACACTCTGGACCAGGGACACAGTGAAAGCCCTCCGCGACCGACCTCGAAAAGAGCCTCCACGGGGGACATCACCTTCACAGAATAACGTCCATACTCCTTCTCTGGAAGATCCCAATCCGATGAATATATACTGTTGAAGAAAACCACTGGGGA
>CALYUZ010000167.1 GCA_945492685.1 uncultured Methanomassiliicoccaceae archaeon
TCATCGCGGGTGCGAAACGCGTAGCACACATGAACGGCCAGGAAGGGGAGCCGGGACGCATCTACCAGAAGTATCTGGACATCAACACGTACATCATCGTGGCCGTGATGGACTGCGTCATCCTGTTCGTGATCCCCAACCCCCTGGACCTGTTGTCTCACCTGGCAGTGTTCATCATCGCAGGGGTTCTGATCACACTCATATACCGCAGAACATCCCACACATCCCAATCCGAGGAGACAGATGAGGGAATCGAGGAAACAGGAGATGATACTCCTTCGGAACCGGTGGAGATCCCCGAATCCACACTCGGACCCGAGAGGGTCGTTATACACAACACCGCGGACCAGATCGGTGACGACATAGAGATATTCATCCCCGACAACGGGGACCGGAAGAACGGATTCTGAAAGATCCGGTGAAGAGTTTTATGGTCGGGGACTTCACGAGACCCCGACCGCTTCGATCATCTGAGACAGAGAGAGCGCCAGATGTCCTCGGACTTGGAGACCACATCCTCGGTATCGAGTGTCGTGATCTGTCCGTTCTCCACAACGATGTCACCCTGACAGAGCACGGTCTTCACGTTGAGGCTGTTTCCGGAATAGACGATGTTGGCGATGATGTTCTCTGGCAGGAGAGGTCTGAGGTTGGGGGCCTTCCCATCGAGGATGACGATATCGGCATACTTCCCGGGCTCGATGGATCCTATGGAATCCTGCATACCGACAGCCTTGGCACCGTTGATGGTGGCGAAATCCAAGAGCTCCTGTGCGGTGGCGACTGTGGGGTCCCATCTGCTGGACTTCTGGAGGAGCCCGAGGGTCTTCATCTCTGCGAACATGTCCAGGGTGTTGTTGGTGGTGTTCCCGTCGGTTCCGATGGACACATTGACTCCGTACTTCTGGAATTCGGGCACGGGTGCAACCCCTCCGGTGGCGAGCTTCATGTTGGACACGGGGCATGACGAGATGGACATGCCGGCCTCCCCCATGAGCCTGACCTCCCTGAGTGTGAGCCATGCTGAATGGGCTGCGACACCGCGGGGACCCAGGACTCCGATGTTGGACAGCCACTCGGCGGGTCTCATGCCGGTCGTCTTCTTGTGGTCATTGACCTCTCCTCTGGTCTCGGAGAGATGGAAGTTCATCGGAGCACCCACCTTGTCTGAGAACTCCTTGGCTCCGACACATGTCTCCTCGTTGCATACGTAGACTCCCTGGAGACCGACTCCGGGGACGATCTTGCGCTCGCCCTTGAAACGGTCGTAGAAGTTCTTACAGTTCTGCAGGGGGTTTCCGACCTGCGTTGTGCACTCCTGGTCCAGGACGCACCAACAGAGGACTCCCCTGATCCCTGCCTGCTGTGTCGCCTTTGCGATGATGTCCTCGGAATAGTAGAGGTCCATGAAGGTGGTGGTACCTCCGCGCATCATCTCCATGCATCCGAGCTTGGTACCGATGTCCATATCCTCATCGGTCCTGTCGGAATCGATCTTGAACACCTTGTCGAGGAAATCAGGGAACAGGAGGTCGTCGACAACCCCTTTCATGACGGACATGGCCACGTGTGTGTGGGTGTTGATCATACCGGGCATGACGATGTCGCCGGTGGCGTCGATCTCCCTGTCGGCGGTTCCGTTGTATGCGGGACCGACGGACACGATCCTCTCGCCGTCGATGACCACGTCACCGCGTATGACCCTCCTGGAGGCATCCTGTGTGACGATCCAGGCATTGCGGATTGCTGTTATCATGGCCCCATCATCCATCTGCTCCCTTAAAAAAGGTGCCAGCACGCACCCTGCGACATGCCGTTTTATCATCTTCCCGACACATGTTCTGTCCATGGGATGCGGTAACGGAAAGGACAGGGTACTGGATGCATTGTCGGGAGATCGTCCGGATGATGCACCCGTGGCAGTGTTCACGCAATCATCCACTCTGTCTCAGATGGATGCCGTTGATGCACCCTGGCCGATAGCCCACTCGGATCCGGAGAGGATGGCGAGACTGGGATCCGCACAGGCGGACATGTTCGGATTCGATTCTGCCCGTGTGCCGTTCTGCGTGACGGTGGAGGCCGAGGCATTGGGATGCGAAGTGGACCTGGGCACCCGTACATCATCCCCGAAGGTCCTGCCGGGATCGTTCACGATGGACCCGTTCGGAAACGGATCATCGGATCCGTCGGATATTCCGTCCCCATCGGAATTCATGGTATCCGAAAGGATCGGTGTGGTCTCCGGCGCCGTATCGTCCCTCTCAAAGAGCCATGGGGATGAGGTACCGGTGATCGCAGGGGTGACATGCCCACTGACGATGCTCAGCCAGATGGTAGGTGCTGAGAACATGGTCGTGACGACCATCACCGACCCCGGGATCATCGGAAGATGGTCGAAGGAGATCACGAGACGCCTGATACCATACATCCGTCTACTCGAGGATTCCGGTGCGGATGTGATACTCCTCGGAGAGGCCTCCGCATCACCCGACCTCATCGATCCGGGAATGTTCGATACCCTTGCGGGCGATCATCTCAGGATGCTGTCCTCGGAAGGGGACTCTTCCAAGGTGCTGCACATATGCGGTCATGTTGAACCGATACTGGAGAGGATGTCCGGCCTGGGATACGATGCACTCTCCCTCGAGGGTGCTGTTGACCCATATCTGGCAAGGAGAACCGTCAGGGATGAGGTCCGTCTGGTTGGAAACGTCGGCCCCGTGGACCCATTGATGGTCGGGACCCCTGCGGACGTCATCAAGGCGTGCGGGAAGAGCAGGGATGCGGGATTCGATGTGATATCACCCGGATGCGGCATACCCATACAGACCCCTGATGCCAATCTCCTGGCCATGACCTCTCATCACAGGGGATAACTTGGAAATAGTCATCGACCGATATCGGACACGATGGGATTCCGCATCACTTTTCTTGGAACCGGCGGTGGAAGGCACACCACCATGTA
>CALYUZ010000168.1 GCA_945492685.1 uncultured Methanomassiliicoccaceae archaeon
CCTGCTCCCAGGCCGGGAGCAAACCCCTTCCCTTCTATCCCTATTATCATATATATACGATATTCGTATTATTATCAACAATTTATTACGTATTTCGTAGAACAAATCTGTGAAACATCCATACAACGGTTATAAATAATAGGAATTCGTAACACAAACTCAGGAGGCAAGTAAAGATCGCTAAACGACAAGTAGCATGGATCTGCGGCGAGAACGGTTCGATGGACTCGGATGCGACAGAGAAAGACTGGTCGATGGACACTTGTCTCTTGTTTGCATGAGATCACCCACCGTTCGCAAGACTCGACGGATGACCGCAACAAACAGGCGATATCGCCGACCTTATCCCCTCAGGGGGATCGGCAGAAGCGGACCGGGTTTTCCCTACGACCGGTCCATGGCCGGGTTGTGTCCGTTGTTCCCCCATCCTTCCATTCATCAGTTCCATCCGTAGCACGGGATAAAGTAGGATAAGCTGCATCGGGAAACCATGAGCAATCTGAAGGACTTCGTCACGACCATCCCAGACTTCCCGAAACCCGGGATCATGTTCAGGGACATCACGACAATCGTCAACAGCGGAGAGGGACTGAAACTCGCGATCGACCAGCTCCTCGATGCCATCAAGGACCTGGACTTCGACCTCGTCGTCGGATCCGAGTCCAGGGGATTCGTCTTCGGAACCCCCGTCGCATACGAGCGCGGAAAGGGATTCGTCCTGGTACGCAAGAAGGGGAAGCTCCCCAGAGAGACGATCTCCGAGAGCTACGACCTCGAGTACGGATCGGCGACCCTCGAGATGCACAAGGATGCAATCAAACCCGGACAGAAGGTAGTCATCGTCGACGACCTCATCGCCACCGGCGGAACCACCGAGGCCATCGTCAAGATGGTGGAGAAGGAGGGCGGAGAGGTCGTGAAGATCCTCTTCGTCATGGAGCTCGCCGGACTCAAGGGAAGGGAGAAGCTCAAGGGATACGACGTCACATCCCTGATCACATACGAGGGTGCCTGACATGAAGGTCACAAGCGCAGGGATCGTAGACGGCTTCCTCCTCGACAAGTACGGCGTCAAGGGGAACATGTTCGTCAACGGGATGCCCGGACTCTCCATGCCCTTCGAGATCGAGGATGCACCCGAGGGGACCAAGAGCTTCGCGGTGGTCTTCGACGACTACGATGCAATCCCCGTCAGCGGATTCTGCTGGATCCACTGGATCGCATGCGACCTCAAGAAGACCTCCGTCAAAGAGGGTGAATCCCACAACTCCCCTGACTTCACCGAGGGATGCAACAGCTGGCACGGGATCGCCGACCGTCTGACCCGCGAGCAGGCCGTCGGATACGGCGGCCCCGCACCCCCCAACTGCACCCACAGGTACACCCTCAAGGTCTACGCCCTGGACACGGAGCTGGGACTCGAGAGGGGATTCTTCCTGAACGACCTGTACTTCGCCATGCAGGGACATGTCCTCGCCCACGCGAAGGTCGTCGGAAAATACTCGCCCAAGGAGTGAGTTTGAAACGCCCGGGCGGCATCCTTGCCCCCGGCACATTCCCCTAATTCTGAGGATTCCCCTATAACATAATGAAATATGGCGGCCCCGCCGGGATTCGAACCCGAGTTGTTGGTTCCGAAGGCCAACAGGATAAATCCACTACCCCACGGGGCCACTTACCGCATTAATCAACACCACGATAAAACCCTGCCTATCGGAAGTGTCGAATGGTAATTCCTATATCCAACCGCGAAGATTCGCCGTCCATGTCGAAGGTGATTATGAATCACGGTGCCGGCGGAGAACTCATGCAGGAGTTCCTCTCCAAGCACATCACTAGCCATTTCCCCAAGATGAACGCGGACGTCCCGCTGGATTCCATGGACGATTCCGCCGTCGTCGACGATGTCGTCTTCACCATCGACGGACACACCGTCAAACCCCTGTTCTTCCCCGGCGGGGACATCGGAAAGATCTCCGTTGCCGGAACCGTGAACGACATCTCCGTGATGGGTGCAACACCCATTGCCCTCGGATGCTCCGTGATAATGGAGGAGGGACTGGACATCGATGTCGTGGACAAGGTCATGGACAGCATGGGAAGGACCGCCGAGGGCTGCGGCGTACCCATAGCCACCGGCGACACCAAGGTCGTGGAGGCCGGTGCGGTGGACCAGATGGTCATGTCCACATCCGCCATCGGTAAGAGGTCCCAGTACCTGGATTCGAACCTGGCCAAGGCCGCCGAATACAGGAAGGTGGACAACAGGTGGTGCACCGATTCCAACGTCAGACCCGGTGATGCCATCATCGTGTCCGGATACGTGGGCGACCACGGTGTCGCACTCCTGTCGTTCCGCGAGGGATACGGATTCGAGAGCGAGGTCCAGAGCGACGTCGCCCCCCTGAACAAGATGATCGCCGAGGGACTGAAGGTCGGAGGGATCGTGGCCATGAAGGACCCCACCCGCGGAGGACTCGCCAACACCCTGAACGAGTGGTGCTCCAAGTCACACATCGGAATGGAGATCGAGTACTCCTCCATCCCCCTGAGAGACGGTGTGGTCAATGCATGCGATCTCCTCGGTATCGATCCCCTGAGCATCGGAAACGAGGGGAAGGCCGTCATGGGAGTCGTTCCCGAGATGGCCGACGAGGTGGTCAAGGCACTCAGGAGGACACCCGAAGGGAAGGACGCAGCCATCATCGGCTACGCCACGGAAGGGGTCGAGAGGGTCATCCTCAGGACGGAGGTCGGAGGAAGGAGGATTCTCGAAGCACCCGCGGGAGATCCCGTTCCGAGGATCTGCTGATCACAAGGGGCATATGCCCCATTTTTCTTATTTTTGGCAAGTCATATCAAAAAATACTTAACTTCAACCGTAGTCGATTGTCATGGAGGCGGACCATTGTTTGATTATAACATGGTTGATATAAAAAAGAAACAAAAAGAAAAAACAACCGCC
>CALYUZ010000169.1 GCA_945492685.1 uncultured Methanomassiliicoccaceae archaeon
CTGTCGTTCTCGGCACCCCTGTTCCTCATGTACTCCCCGAGGAGGATGTAGTCCTGGTCTGTCCCCTTGAAGAGGTCCCTGAACATGAGGCGTATCTCCATGTTCCCGGCGTAGATCACCACCTCCCCCGGACATTCCCTGAGGACCTGCTCGTACCTGGCGAACCTCTTCATCCTACCCGGTTCCGTCATGCATCTCATGAGGATCAGGTCGGCGACGTTGGTCTGCCTCACGAGTTCATGGTAGACTAGGGGATCGTCGTCGATCTCGTCCGCGTTGTAGCAGTGTATGTCGAGATCCCAACCCATCTCATCGGCGATTGCCCGGACGGGGGCCTCCATGTTCCTGGCATCCATACTCTGGACTGAAATGTATACTATCCTCATCGGCAGACCTCTTGTTGGATGAATATTCCAATTGGAGTATATCAACATGCCAGATGTTGTTGGATGTATTGTCCAAAGTTTTAAGGCAAAACATATGGATGCAACATCCAACTAGAGGTATCAACCATGGAGAAGTTACTGTTCCCGTTCGTCTCGATCGTAGGCCAGGAGGACATGAAGAGGGCACTTCTGCTCAACATCGTGGACCCCGGCATCGGAGGAGCGTTGATCAAGGGAGAGAAGGGTACCGCCAAATCCACCACCGTGAGGTCACTGGCGCAGATCCTCCCCTCCAGGAACACCGTCCGCGGATGCGCTTTCAACTGCGATCCGTCAAGACCCGACAGGCTCTGTCCCTATTGTTCGGATAGACTGTCCAAGGGGGAGGGGTTGGAGTCCGAGGACGTCCCCATGAGGGTGGTGGAGCTTCCCCTGAGCGCCACAGAGGACCGTGTGGCGGGTACATTGGACATAGAGCACGTCCTGAAGACGGGTGAGAAGAAGTTCGAGCCGGGTGTGCTGGCACAGGCCAACGGGAACCTCCTGTACGTGGACGAGGTCAACCTTTTGGACGACCACATAGTCGATCTCCTGCTGGATTCCGCCGCCATGGGTGTGAACTACATCGAGAGGGAGGGAGTGTCGTTCTCCCATCCCTCCAGGTTCATCCTCGTAGGTACCATGAATCCCGAGGAGGGTGAGCTCAGACCCCAGCTCCTGGACAGGTTCGGTCTGTCCGTGGATGTCAAGGGGGACAGGGACATGGAGCAGAGGATGGAGGTGGTCCGCAGGAGGATAGCCTTCGACACCGACCCTGCTGCATACACGGAGAAGGTGAGGGAGGAGACCGAGGCCATGAGGTCCAGGATCGAAAAGGCCAGGGAACTGCTTCCCAAGGTCACCGCCGACGACTCTATTCTCAAAGCCGTCGTCACTGTTACTACAAACTTCGGCATCGACGGACACCGTGCAGATATCACCATGATGAAGGCGGCCAAGGCCAACGCAGCCCTCGAGGGAAGGACGTCCGTCGAGAAGGACGATATCCGTGCCGTCGCCGCTCTGGTCCTATCCCACCGCATGAGGAGGCGTCCCTTCGAGGAGGAGGCCTTCGACACCGAGGAGCTTGAGAGATGCCTCCAGTCGATATGACGATGGGATTCCCCTTCTCTGCGGTCTACGGGATGGACGATGCGAAGAGGGCCATAGAGTGTGCCCTAGTGAATCCGAGGATCCGGACTGTGCTCATCAGGGGAGGTCCCGGTTCGGCGAAGACCGTGTTGGCGAGGGCAGCGGGAAGACTCTCTGGGAAGAGGCTGGTCAACATCCCCCTGAACGTGACGGAGGAGCAGCTCTTCGGCGGGATGGACATCGACGCCACCATCCGCGAAGGAAGGCCGGTCGTTCAGAAGGGACTCCTCGCACGTGCCGACGGAGGTATCCTCTACGTGGATGATGTGAACCTCCTCGACCAGAGGGTCCTCGCTTCACTACTGGACTGTGTCCTGACCGGGAGGGTCGTTCTGGAGAGGGAGGGCGTCTCGGCCGAATACCAGTGCGAGGCGATGATGATAGCCACCATGAACCCATCGGATTCTGACATCAGGACACATCTCCTCGACAGGTTCGATCTCTGCGCATATTCCGACTTCCCGGAGGAGGGTGAAGGCAGGACGGAGGTCCTCCGCAGGAACATCGAGTATCAGAAGGATCCCGAGGTCTTCAACCAGCTCTACGGATCCGAGGAGAATTCGTTGAAGGAAACCGTGGAGAGGGCCAAGATGCTCCTCCCGCTGGTGATGATGTCCGACGACCTGATGGGAGTAGCGGTGGAACTGGCATCCAAGGTCCTGGCAGACGGATTCCGCGGTGACATCGCCATGATCAACACGTCCATGGCCCTTGCCGCATTGAACGGAAGGGACGAGGTCCTCAGGAAGGATGTGGAGGAGGCCGCCATGATATGCCTCGCCCATCGCAGGAACTACATCCCCGATCCTCCTCAGCCACCCGAACCGCCGGAGGAGCCCCAGGACCAGGATGAAAAAGAGGACGATCAGCAGGACAACGATGACCAGCAGCAGGATCAGCCTCCGGAGCCTCCCCAACAGGACCGGAACGATCAGGATGAGGACCAACAGGACCAGCAGCCTCCCGAACCACCCAACATGGACGACATCCAGCAGATGCTGGACGAGATGATGTTCGAGATCGGGGAGCAGTTCCGTGTCATCGACTATCTCGATGACGGGAGACGGGTGATACGTACGACATCCAGCAGGAAGGGCAGGAGGGCCATGGTGGAGAGTAACGACGCCACCGGACGCTACGCACGCTCCCGCCCATCCGATGAGAAGGTCCACGACATCGCCTTCGACGCCACCATCCGTGCCGCCGCACCCTATCAGAAGGGAAGGGAGCATGACGGTCTCTCGATCTCCATCCATCCCCAGGATGTCAGGGAGAAGGTCAGGGAGCGCAGGTCCGGATGCACGATCATGTTCCTGGTGGACGCCAGCGGTTCGTTGGGTGTCAGGAAGAGGATGGCCGCCGGGAAGGGTGCCGTTCTTTCGATG
>CALYUZ010000170.1 GCA_945492685.1 uncultured Methanomassiliicoccaceae archaeon
CTGGTAGTTCCCCAGCAGTGTGTCCAGGGAATGGAACACCGCTTTCCCGTTGCTGTCCAGCTGTGACCTGTAGAAGGACTGGCCCACCGCATCGGATGCGTCCATGAGGACGGGAGCGGCGATGCATCCGATCAATAGCAACAATGCAACCGGGATGCCGATTCTTCTGCTCATGCTAGCCCCATGATGGCTTCCCTTTTAAATACCTACTGAAGACGCATCAGGTAATGTGTTACATGGTGCATCCGTACGGACGGTCTGGCATACGATGATCCACAAGGAAAGGTATTAACCGTGAGCTGTCTACGGAACATCCATGAGGGTGGACGAGCTCGATATCTCGGACAGGATAGCCGAGGCACTGAATTCTGTCGGGTTCGTTAACCTGCATCCCCCTCAGGCGGAGGCCATACCCATTGCCCTCACCGGAAGGAACCTGGTCGCCGCGATACCGACCGCCAGCGGAAAATCCCTGATAGGATATGTCCCGGCCCTGAAGACCATCGTCGAGAAACGCAGGAGGGTCCTGTACATCGTCCCGTTGAAGGCCCTGGCATCCGAGAAGAAGGATGATTTCGACAGGTTCTCGTCACTGGGGATACGGACACACCTCAGCACAGGTGACCTAGACTCGGAGGACAGGGGTTTGGAGGATGCGGACATAGTGGTCGCCACATCCGAGAAGGCCGACTCGATGATCCGTCACGGGAGCAGATGGATCCAGGACATAGGGCTTGTGATAGCCGATGAGATCCACATGATACACGACCCCGGTAGGGGACCGACCCTGGAGGTCGCACTCACCAAGCTCATGAGGAGGAACCGGGACCTGCAGATCATCGCACTCTCAGCGACGATCTCGAACGCATCGGACCTGGCCGAATGGCTCCATGCGGACCTTGTCCGCAGCGATTGGCGTCCGATACCCCTCAAGGAGGGGGTGTTCTATGACGGTGCCATCTCCTTCAACGACAACACCAAGAGGGAGGTCCCCGCCGGTGGAGACACCATATGGGCACTGGTCAGACAGGCCGTCGAGGACGGAGGCCAGGGCCTGGTCTTCGTCAATTCGCGCAGGTCCACCGAGGCACTTGCCGTGAAGTTCTCCAAGGACATGGGGAAAATCGCCGGCAGGGAACTGTCCAAAGCGGAGGAGACCCTCCTCGAGGGGGATGCCGATTCCACCGCCACCGGGAGGAAGCTGTCTTCCTGCGTGAAGTGCGGCATGGCATTCCACAACGCCGGACTCACATATCGGCAGAGGAAGTACGTGGAGGATGGATTCAGGGCAGGCCTGATCAAATGCATAGTGGCGACACCCACCCTGGCCGCCGGGATCAACCTCCCCGCCCGCAGGGTTGTGGTCAGGGACACCATGAGGTTCGAGTCCAACTCCGGGAACTCGCCTATCCCCGTGATGGAGGTCAAACAGATGTGCGGACGTGCCGGCAGACCGGGTTACGATCCGTACGGGGAGGCCGTTCTCGTGGCGAAGACCGAGAAGGACTACGAGCACCTCATGGAGGATTATGTCGAACATGATACCGAGAGGCTGACATCCAAACTGTTCAACGACAAGGTCCTGAGGAGCCACATCCTCGGCCTGGTGGCCACGGGGGATGCCGATTCCGAGGAATCCATAATATCGTTCCTGAGGGAGACGTTCTTCGGTACCGTGTCCCAGCTCTTCGGCATAGAGAGCGTCGTGGGGAACGTGGTCGACTTCCTGGAGGAGGAGAAGATGGTGTCCCGCGAAGGGGACCTCATCAGGATCCTGCCGTTCGGGAAACGTGTGTCGGACCTGTACATCGACCCCATGTCCGCATCCATCCTCAGGGATGCCGTCATGAGGATCACCGATGACACCGAGACCATGCCGATACTCATAGCCGCGGCCATGACCCCCGATGTCATGGGCATGTATCCGAAGAAGTGCGATGAGGCCCGTCTCGACTCCGTTTTCGACCAGTACTGCGACAGCCTCCTGGTGGATCCCGATGACATAGAGGACTACATCTACGATTTCTTCAGAAGCGATCTGAAATCGGCCGTCATGGTCTATGATTGGATCGAGGAGGTCGATGAGGACACCATGACCGACAACATGGGGATAGGTCCCGGGGACATAAGGTCCAAGGTCGACATGATGGATTGGATAATCTACTCCATGAACGAGATCGCCCTGATATTCAATCCGGATGCCGTCAGGAAGGTCAGACCCCTGATGACACGCATAAGGTACGGGGTCAAGGAGGAGCTCATGGACCTGGTCTCGTTCAGAGGCGTCGGTAGGAGCAGGGCGAGGATACTCTTCAACAGGGGGATCCGCACCAGGTCCGATGTGATGTCGACGAGCTATGAGGAACTGGCGTCCATCCCCAGGATAGGGCCGTCCCTCGCGAGGAGCATGAAGGACCAGACGGGCTCCGTCTCGGACAGGGTGGCGGAGATGTCGCCTTCCGATGAGGAGGCGTTGATCGAGGCCATGGCCGCGGATTACGGTGAGGCCCTGTCGGAACCGGTGAAGGTGACAGAACCCGAGCCTGTCAAGAAGAACAAGAAGAAAAAGGTGGAAGAGACCGGCCGGAAACAGGCCAGCCTCTTCGATTTCTGATATCCCCGATCACTCGGAGAGGATCCTCTCAACGTCTGCGACGGAGTTTCCGCACTTGATGGGCGGGGCGCAGTTGTTGATGATTGTGTCGGGGTCCTTGAGACCGTTTCCGGTACAGATGCAGACGACACGCTCGTCCTTGTCCGCGATTCCCATCTCACGGAGCTTCTTGAGTCCGGCGACGGATGCGGCGGATGCGGGCTCCACACAGACACCCTCCCTCCTTCCGAGGAGCTGCTGGGCCTTGATGATCTCGTCATCGTTGACGGTGGTGCAGTATCCTCCGGTGGAGTAGATGGCCTTGAGTGCCTTCCTTCCGCTGACGGGGTTTCCGATCCTGA
>CALYUZ010000171.1 GCA_945492685.1 uncultured Methanomassiliicoccaceae archaeon
CGCATCGTGCGCCGCTGAAGGCCATGAGGGGAGGCACCGCCCTATCCGCCCTGGACGTCCGCTTCCTGGGGTATGTCGCTGGAGAACCCCATTCGCTGTTCGAGGCCAAGAGGGACCTCAGGGAGCAGCCCATATCGTTCAATATCATGAAGATGGAGGAACTCGGCCTCATCCAGAGGATCGGCATGACTCCCACGGACATCATGCATGCCCGCGGAGTGTTCAACATGTACGACACCGAGGCTTCCAGACTCGGCATCGCATGTTTCGCCAGGAGGCTCGGCATAACTTCGGAGGAGTTCATCGGGAGGGTGGACGACATGATCTGCAGGAGGATATCCAATGAGATAATCAGCAAGGTAATCTACGAGGATTCCGGACAGACGGAGCTGAAGGGGTTCGGATTGGACCTGCTGGAGAAGGTCATCTCCGGCAAGGGCGGTGTGGACTACGATATCTCGATCACCCTCAACAAGCCGATCATAGGTCTCGGAGGACCCGCCTACGATATGCTCCCCAAGGTGGCCGCATGTCTGGGGACGGAGCTCATCACCCCTGAGAACTACGACATCGGAAATGCGGTCGGCGCCATCACGGGTGATGTCGAAGAGAGTATAGAGATGCTCATCCAACCCGCGGCCGGGAGCAGGCTGTCCGATCCGGCATGCACGGTGTTCTCAAGACTCGGCAGGTTCTACATAGAGTCCTACAAGGAGGGTCTTGAATTCGCGGAGCGGACAGGTTCCGAATATGTCCGCGATATGGCCGAACGTGCGGGTGCCGATGATATCAGGATAACTGTCGATAAGAGGACATCCGCTGTCACTGTGGGTGCGGAGCACAACAGGACCACGATCTCCGAGGTGATGATGACCATAAGGGCCACAGGGAGGCCGAAGGTCCGTCGTTGATCCGGGACTGGGTTTCGATCATATCTGACGGGTGATCCCACAGTGAAAGACACGCGGATGGGGACGATCCGTCACTGGAGGGGATCAGATCTCCGGTGATTCCCAGGCATACATCATCGCCGAGCTTCCCGCCGGATACCTGACCATTCCGTTCTCCGATTCCTCGGACACGAGTCTCCTCACGGTGTCCTCCACTCCGTCGGTGAAACCCGCCGAGGAGAACCTGGCGACCTCTTTGGCGATGACATCCTCCATCGGGACCATGGATCCGATGGATGATACGATGCGGTGTTCGGAGAATTCCCTGCCGTTGTCCTCCAGCCAATCCCCGATGATGCTTGGGTTCTCCGTCTCCCTGGGCCAATCGATGCCGAGCTCATCCCTGATCCTCAGCGTGAGGTCCTCCCTGAGGTTCCTCTCCCAGGCCACGGTTGCACACCTCTCCTTGGCCGCACCCTCCATGCGGAGGAGCGATTCCTCGGACGATGCCCTGGGAAGCATGGCGCAGAAGCATGAGAAATACCCCTTGCGAGGTGTATACTCGTTCCAATCCTTGTGGAACCTCTCGACCCTGCCCAGCTCCTTGATGCGTAATCCATTGAAAAGATGGTCCAGCATCCTGTCCGAGATGTCCATGCAGGTCAGTACCCTGACCCTCGGTGCCATGAGCATGGAATAGGCACCTTTCCCGCATCCCACCTCCAGGACGGAATCGTCCGGACGGAGGATGCCCTCGTCGAAGAGGATGTCGACGACCTTGCGGGGGATGTCCCCTTGGGCAAGGTCGGAATACATGGGTGAGAACGAATCCCAGAATCCTTCGGTCAATCCGTTCCCAGACATCCTTCAATCCTTCTTCATGTAGGTGTTGACGATCTTGATTGCACAGACATCGCCACACATGGAGCACCCTTCCTTCTCCTCGGTGCATCCGCGGCATCTGTACCTGCGGGCCTTCTCGGGGTCGATGCATACATCGAACATCTCCTCCCAGTCCAGGGCCTTCCTTGCCCGGGCCATCCTGGAATCGAGTTCCCCGCCGATTCCCCTGGAGAGGTCTCCGACGTGGGCGGCGATCTTCGAAGCGATGACACCTTCCCTGACATCGTCCACATCCGGAAGGGACAGATGCTCCGCGGGCGTGAGGTAGCAGAGGAAGTCCGCACCGTTCTGTGCCGCTATGGCGCCTCCGATCGCTCCGACGATGTGGTCGTATCCGGGTGCTATGTCCGTGACCAGGGGTCCGAGGACGTAGAACGGGGCGTTGTGGCAGAGACGCTTCTCGAGCTGCATGTTCATGGGGACCTGTCCCAGCGGGACGTGTCCGGGACCCTCGACCATGCTCTGGACTCCGGCATCCCTCGCCCTCTGGACGAGATGTCCCAGGGTCATGAGCTCGGTGAACTGGGCCTGGTCCGAGGCATCATCAATGCATCCGGGCCTGAACCCGTCTCCCAGGGAGAGGGTGAACTCGTACTTGCGGGCCATCTCCAGGAGGTAGTCGAAGTTCTTGTACAGGGGGTTCTCCTCGTCGTTGTGGAGGATCCATGCGGTGAGGAACGATCCTCCCCTGGAGACGACGTCCATCGTCCTTCCGGACTTCTTCAGCCATGCGACGCTCTCCCTGGTGATACCGCAGTGGACGGTCATGAAATCCATTCCGTCCTTGGCGTGCTTCTCGATGCCGTTGAAGATGTCGTCCTCGGTCATCTCGACGACGGCGTTCCTTCTGGCGGCGGTGAGTCCGGTCTGGTATATGGGGACGGAACCCATCATCACGGGGCATTCCTTCAGGAGCCTGGCCCTTATCGCGTCGATGTCTCCGCCGGTACTCAGATCCATGACGGCGTCCGCCTTGTACTTCATGGCGACCCTCAGCTTCTCGAGCTCCGCATCGAGGTCCACGATGTCCCTGGATGTTCCGAGGTTCACGTTGATCTTGATGGAGAGCCCCTCTCCGATCGCGGCGGGCTCCGCATCGTGCACGGGGTTGTGGGGTGCACAGATGCGTCCGGAGGCGATACCGTTCCTGATGAACT
>CALYUZ010000172.1 GCA_945492685.1 uncultured Methanomassiliicoccaceae archaeon
AGAGGCCTGATACTAGATGTTTGCAGGAACAGGAACAGCACTGATCACCCCGTTCGCGAAGGACGGGAGTGTCGACGAGGAGGCCCTCAGGAGGCTCGTCAACTTCCAGGAGGAGAACGGTGTCAACACACTGATCCCCTGCGGATCCACCGGCGAGTCCGCCATGATGAGCTACGAGGAGCACCTCAAGGTCATCAGCATAGTCGTGGACGAGGCCAAGAAGGCCAAGGTCCTGGCCGGAGCCGGGAGCAACTGCACCACGGAGGCGGTGAACCTCAGCAAGAACGCCGAGGATCTGGGTGCCGACGGTATCCTGTCGATATCACCCTACTACGTCAAGCCCACACAGGAGGGCATCTTCAAGCACTACGAGGCCATCGAGGCCGCACTGGACATCCCCATCATAGTGTACAACATCCCCGGAAGGACCGGGTCCAACATCAACGTGGACACCATGCTCAGGCTCGCCGAGCTCCCCGGGATCATCGGAGTGAAGGAGGCCAGCGGGAACATGGCCCAGATCCAGAACATCATCGCCAGGAGGCCCGAGGGATTCGAGGTCCTCAGCGGTGACGACAGCATCACCCTCGCCCTCATGAGCATGGGTGCCGACGGTGTCATCTCCGTGACGTCCAACTGCTGCCCCGGACTCGTGTCCGAGATGGTCAACAACGCCCAGTCCGACAAGTTCGAGATCGCAAAGTCGATCCACAACAAGCTGCTCCCCCTGTTCGGAGCACTGTTCTGCGAGTCCAACCCCATCCCCATCAAGTACGTCATGGGAACCATGGGATACGGCAACGGATGTCCCCGTCTGCCCCTCACCCCCCTGTCCGAGAACGGGAGGGCCATCCTGGACCCCATACTCAAGGACCTTGGAATCTGAGGCAGGATGATGATCGACGTCGTGATCGGAGGCGCGACGGGAAGACTCGGGCGCCTCGTCTGCAATGCCATCACCCGCTCGGACGACATCAGGCTCAAAGGGGCCGTCGTGTCGGCCGAAGGCGGGAACGTGGGAAGGGAGGTCGCACCCGGCGTGTTCGCCGTGGGGCCCGATTCCCTGGAGGATGTCCTTTCGGACTGCGACGTCTATGTGGACCTCACATCCCCCGCCGCCGCTTCGAAGACGGTGGCAGAGGTCCCGAGGACCGGGGCGAACATCATCGTCGGGACCACCTCGGTGGACCCGGCCGCCCTGGAGAACATGAGGAGGGAGGTGGAGAGATGCGGAACGTCCGGTCTGGTCTCCGCCAACTTCTCGAGGGGGGTCAACGTCTTCTGGAGGACCTGCGAGGTCCTCGCATCACAGCTCGACGGCTACGACATCGAGGTCGTCGAGGCACATCACGCTTCAAAGGGCGATGCTCCGTCCGGAACGTCGTCCGAGACAGTGAGGAGGCTCGTCGCACAGACGGGCATCGAGAACGTCCGGTACGGAAGGGAGGGGGTCACCGGACCCCGCGGCAGGGAGATCTGCGTGCACTCCATCCGCGCCGGCAACATCGTGGGCGACCACACGGTCATGTTCGCCAAGGACGACGACATAGTGGAGCTCACACACAGGTCGGTTTCCCGCGAGACCTTCGCCGACGGCTGCATCGAATCGATAAGATGGATGGCCGGGAGGAGGGACGGCAGGATCCACAACATGTTCGAGGTGTTTGGATTATGATCACCGTAATGAAATTCGGCGGTACCAGCGTGGGTTCCGCAGAGGCATTGAACAGAGTAGCGAACATCATCGCCGATACGGAGGGCGAGAAGGTCGTGGTTGTATCCGCCATGTCCGGTATCACCAACTTCCTCGTGTCCGTGGTCGACAACCCCCTCACCGACCCCGATGCGGTGGTGGACCAGTTCAGGAACAAACACCTGATCGAGGCCAGCCAGCTCTTCGACGGGGACATCATGAACGAGTTCAGGGCGGAGTTCGACACCAGGCTCGAGGCATTCAGGACCGCCATAATGGGCGACAGGTCCAACCCCCTGTACAGGGACAACGTCGTCTCCCAGGGAGAGAGGTTCTCATCCCTCATGCTCGCATACGTCCTGAAGAAGATGGACATCAAGTCCGTCGCACTCAGCTCCGAGCAGGCCGGAATCGCCGCTGTCGGAAACCCCATGGCCGGTTCCGCGGACCTGCTGAAGACCGCATCCGGCATGACCATGAAGGTCAAACCCCTGCTGGCGATGGGCGTTGTTCCCATCATCACCGGATTCTACGGTGCCAACGAGGACGGTGTCCCCCTGACCTTCGGAAGGGGAGGATCAGACTACTCCGCGGCAGTGGTCGCCAACGCCATCGACGCCGACATGCTGGAGATCTGGACCGATGTGGACGGATTCATGTCCGCCGACCCCAGGATCATCCCCAACGCGATCAAGATCGACGAGATGAACTTCGGCGAGGCAGCCGAGCTCGCATACTTCGGCGCCAAGGTCCTCCACCCCAGGACCATCGAGCCCGTCAGGCTCAAGCACATCCCCCTGAAGGTCAAGAACTCCTTCAAGCCCCAGGAGCCCGGAACACTGATCCATCACCTCCGCAAGTCCAAGAACGAGCTGCTCAGGAGCGTCGCCGCCAAGACCGACCTCTCCATCATCACAATCAGCTCCGCGGAGATCGCATACAGGCCCGCCATGGTGGCCAGGATCATCGAGAAGATCGCGGACATCGACGTGATCATCTACTCCATATCCACATCCCTTTCCACAGTCGCCTTCCTCGTTCACAACAACGACGTCACCCAGACCCTCAGGCAGCTCAACGGCCTGAACGGAGGGGACATCGAGAGGATCGACGTGAAGAACAACGTCGCCCTGATCTGTGCCGTCGGTGACAACCTGCTGGACAAGTGCGGAGTCTCCGGTGACATATTCGGAGCTGTGAAGGAGGCCGATGCCAACGTGGAGATGATCTCCGAGGGAGCGTCCGACGTGT
>CALYUZ010000173.1 GCA_945492685.1 uncultured Methanomassiliicoccaceae archaeon
GGTGTTCACCGCCATCACGGTGGCACCGCCGATGTTGATCAGGGCGTTCGTCGCCGCAAGGAGCTGGATCACCGGCATCATGACGTTGACGGCGCCGAGGCTCTCGGACCCCAGCACATTACCGACCACGATGCTCCCCAGCATCGAACCGAAGGACACCGCCATGGTAGACATGACGGTGGACAGCAGGAACGACCTGAACGCCTTGTTCACCAGATAGGGGCGTCTCTCCATCACTTCTCCCTTCTGTCCACTATCGAGCGCAGCTTGATGCTGACGTTGTTCATGATGAAGCCGTCGTGGCCGACCTCGCGGATCTCCAGCTCCATTATCTTCTGGGGGACCGTCTTGGCGAAGGAGTCGTAATCCCTCACCAGGACCTCGGTGACCTGCTCCGGTGTTGCGTTCAGACCATCCACGCAGATGATCATCGCCTCGGTGAGACCCCTGGTCTCCAGGATGATCTGCATCAGTCCGCCGTAGGAGAACTCGTCGTTGAGGATGGCGGCCACCCTGTGGTAGTTGAAGAACGTCCCTCCGATGCGTATCACATCACCGTGGCGTCCCATGAGCTCGAACCTGGGCTCCTTCCTTCCGCAGGGACAGGGGCCCTCCACCCACCTTCCGAGGTCGCCGATGTCGTACCTCTCGGTGTGGCCATCCTGTCTCCTGAATCCCGTGAACAGGAGCCTTCCCACCTCGCCGGGACCGACAGGTTCATCTGAATCGGTCTTGACGATCTCCAGGGACTGAATCTCGGTGGGGAGGTGGAACATGGTGGTGCCGCAATACTTACAGGGGTATCCCATGAGTCCGGTCTCGTTGGCGGCGTAGAACATGCTGCAGATGTACTCCACACCCATGCTCTCGAGGTACCTCCTGTACCCTTCCGTCATGACCTCGCCTCCGTAGAGGACCTTCTTGATCCTGCCGTACCTGCGGAACTCCTCCTCGTTGTCCCTGATGAGACGGATGATGTAGCTCGGGGCTCCGAGCATGACGGTGGCCTTTCCGGTGAACATGTAATGGGCGGCGAGCTTGGTGTCGTCCAGTCCGCTGATCCTCAGATGCGGTATCCCCAGACGGTCGAAGATGGAGATGCACATGTTGAGTCCGCCGTACAGGTTGCCTCCTCTGAGGAAATCGGCGACGATGTCCGTCTTGGCATCGATGCCCTGGGCGATGACCGCCCTCGCACCCGGACCGATGAGATACTCCTCGTAGTCGCGACGGGTGTATGCGCAGTACACAGGTTCCCCTGTGGTGCCTCCGCTCTTCCGAACGACCCCGGTTCCGTTCTCCGGGATCGGTCGACAGTCCTTCTTGCCCTGTATCGGACCTGTGAACTCCCTCTTCTCGGGCTCCCTCAGCTCCCTGAAGGAGCAGATCCCGTTCATCTCCATGTCCACACGCATACTGACCCTGCGGAGATAACGTGGTAGCGTGTATCCTCCGTCGTGGGGTTCGCCGTCATATCCTGCGCTCATGGTGGAGACGGGTGTTATCCTCCCCACTCCGGCGGCGTACAATGCTGCGGAGACGGGTTCGATGTCATCGATGGTGCATGCGAGTCCCGCGGTCTGCAGGTACTGCCTCATGCATCTGAGCTTCGCCGGGAGCCTGTCCCTTGTCAGAGGTGATAACCAGATGGTACGGAACAGCGGTGACGGGAGGAAACGTGTGTCATAACCGACGAGGATCCTCCACGTGCCCTCGGGATCCCTGATGGTGTCACCGGGGTTGAAGTAGGTGTCACAGTCGTGGACCTGGGTGACGGCGGTGATCTCCGCAGCCTGGGCGTCATCGGGTGCCTTGCGGGGATACCTGGTCTTGGCCCTGTCGAGGGCCTCCCCCAACATCCTCGCAGCCTTGTCGATCACATCCCTGTCATCGGAATCGATGAGAACGCATTGCGGACTGGAACATGACTGCTGCTCGTTCCTGCAGACGCTCTTCGCGACATCGTCCATCGTCGCCTCGGTGATGCAGTCCGGTTCGATGTACGCGAAGCTGATCCTGTGCCCCCATACCACGAAGGGTATGCCGCGGGGTGCGGACTCCCTTATGGAGGCCACGGCCTCCTCCCCTCCCCAGACGCTGATGCAATCTGCCCTGTCCAGGAGGAATCCCATTGTCTCCTTGTCGGATGATGAGAATCTCAGGAGGTAGACGAAATCCCCTATGCCGGGATGATCGCATAGATCGCCGATGACCTCGCAGGCGAACTCGCCTATTCCGGAGGCGACCTTCATGATGTTGATGTTCCCTGTGATCAATCCGTCTGCCATGGCGGTGGGTGCCACTATGGGGGAATTACCGGATGTCACGTGGACCAGCACCCCCAGGGGCCTCCATGCCTCGTACAGCTGCTCGGTGGCGGATATCCTGTTCAGTTCGAAGAGGTCCTGTGTCCCGAGCTCCCTGTCGATCTTCCTCATCATGGATTCGCGGCTGTAGACCTCCGCCAAGGCGTTGATTATGGCCATGGGATCCTCGGAACCGTCCCTCTCCAGAGCCTCCCTGTATCTTCCGATATCACCGGAACGGATGCGCCTGCTGATCGCATCGCATGCCTCTATGACATCCTCCACCTTCGGGAATCTTCCGATCGTCGATTCGATCTCCGAATCCAGCGTTCCCAGGAGGTCCTTGAAGGAACCGACCTTCCTTCCCCTCCATATGCTGGTGGCCATGTCAGCGCCTCCTCAGCAGTTCGGATGCCGCTATGGCGCAGCTCTTGTTCTTCGATACGCCGGCACGTCCCACCAGTTCCAGCCACGGTGCCTTGTTCCCGCACCTGCAGCTTCCCGGAGGATGCATTATCCCGAAATCACCCATCATCAGACTCGTCACCGGAACGGCGGTGTTCATAGCCGACACGAAGTTGACGAATCCCTTCTTCCCGTAACCGAGAGGTTCCAACGTCACCGGATCGCGG
>CALYUZ010000174.1 GCA_945492685.1 uncultured Methanomassiliicoccaceae archaeon
GCGGTGATGCTGGTCAATCGTGGTCCGGTGATTGGAATAAGAGAAGGGTGATTGGGAAGATGGTTGATGTCCGCGGTCTGAGACCACAGACGGTTTCTTGGATCAGACCTTGGGCTTGTCGACATCCTTCACGGACTTGGCCACGTTGTAGATGTGGTCCGCGATCCTCTCCATGTCTGATGCCAATGCGAGATACTCGGCACCGACCTCTGCGGTACAGACCCCTTCGTTGAGCCTTGCGATGTGCTTCTCCGCCATGAGGGTGGTGATGTTGTCGATCTCCTGCTCTATGGCGTGGGCCTCTTTCATGATGTCGCGGTCGCACTTGGTGTAGGCATCTATCGCCTTGTCGTAGAGGTTGTTGATGTATGTGCGGGCCTCCTCCACCTCGGAACGGGCATCGTCGGAGAACGATCCTCCGGAGGATGACAGCTTCTCCGCATAACCGACGATGTTCTCTGCATAGTCTCCGATCCTCTCTATGTCGTTGATGGTGCGGAATGCGGTGGTCACATAGGCCAGATCCTTGGAGCTGAGGTCGCATTTCGTCAGCTTCGCGAGGAAACGGGTGAGCTGCTTGTTAGTGAAGTTGATCTGCTTCTCGACCCTGGCGAAGTCCTCCTTATCGGAAAGGTCCTTGTTGAGTACCATGTCGCATGAGCGGTTGAAGTTGCCCATGGCGATCTGACCCATGTTGAGTATCTCGTTCTTCACCTCTCCCACTGCGATGGCGGGGGTCTTCAGCATGTGGTCATCGACATAGAACATGCGGGGTGCATCTGCCTTCTCCGGAGGGACCTCCTTGTCGGGTATGATGCGCATGACCACTTTGATCAGCTTGGCCGTAAGGGGTAGCATGATGATGACGGTGATGATGTTGAATATGGTGTGGAACATCGCGAGCTGGATCTCGGGGGTGGGGAACGCTCCGGAGAATATCGACGCGTAGGTGAGGGATCCTCCTGTTGCGAAGGACATGATGTATCCCGCGATGACGAATATCGTCACTCCGATCACGTTGAACAGAAGGTGTATCAGAGCGGTACGCTTGGCGTTGGTTCCGCTGCTGAATCCTGCCATGATGGCAACGACGCACGATCCGATGTTGGATCCCATGATAAGATAGATTCCTTGCTCCAGGTCGATCAGGGATGCGAAGAGCATCGTGATGACGATGGATGTGACGACGGACGAACTCTGGACGATGGCCGTGAGAAGTGCTCCTATGATGACGAGGAGTATCAGGCTGTGTATGCTCGCCAGGAAGGACTTGACGGAATCCATCTCCGCGAATCCAGCCATCGCGTCGCTCATCATGTTCAGACCGACGAACAGGAGTCCGAATCCTGCGATGATTCCTCCGATCTTTCTGGACCTGTCCTTCTTAGCATATGCGGCTATGAATGCACCTATTCCCGCCAATGCGGCGAATATCGCGGTGAACGACAGGGAACCGCCATCGACCATTCCCCATGCGACTATCTGGGCGGTGATCGTGGTTCCTATGTTCGCACCGTAGATGACCGCGGCGGCAAGCGTTAGGGACATGATCCCTGCGTTGACGAATCCTATGACCAGGACGGTTGTGGCTCCGGAACTCTGGATAGCTGCGGTCGCAGCCGCTCCCACTCCGACACCGACGAGTTTCTTGTCAGAAGCTTTGGCAAAAAGATTCCTCAGTTTGACACTGCACACCGATTCCAGATTGGAGCTCAGCATGGTGCATGCGATGAGGAACACACCGATACCGGCCATCAATGTGAGGATCGCAATGGTCGCATTCATATGGAACGGATGACCCTATTCAGTATCCCTATATAGTCTATCGTGAAACGATTACTCTCTTTTTGGTTATGTTATATCCACAGATGGTTGGTACCCAGATCCATCGCTTCGGATGGGTGCCGATCTGTGGATGTCTGCGGTTTCACCGTCCCTTACGGATCCAATTGTACCTGCGGGGTCCCCGTACTTACTCGACATTCGATATCATTAAAATATGGTCTGAGGATGGAGGTCCGGTTCACATGGTCGAGACGAACAAGAAGGCGGCATTGATAGTCGCGTTGAGTGCCGCATCTTTCGGTTTCCTAGGGGTGCCGGTGCGTTTCCTCCATGAGAACGGTTTCGCCCCGTTGGACATCACCGCGGTCAGGCTTTTCGTGACCACGATCGCGCTCGTGCTGATCGCATTGGTGGTCGACAGGGATCTTTTCAAGGTAAGGAAGAAGGATCTCCTGTTCTTCATCCTGTTCGGATTCTTCAAACTGATGTCCGATGTGACCCTCTTCAGGGCACAGGTGACCATAGAGCTGTCCTTGTCCACTCTGTTGCAGATGACCGCTCCGTATTACGTTCTGGTGATCTCCCTGTTCCTGTTCAAGGAACGCATCACGCTGATGAAGATCCTGGCGATGCTTGTCGCTTTCATAGGGTGCATCTTCGTCACCGGTGTGATCACCGGCGGTATGCACAGTCTGGACTTCGTCGGAGTGGCCTCCGCATTGATCTCAGGACTGTTCTTCGGACTCTACACCATTGGCTGCAAGCTCAGCTCGGACAAGGGATACAAGCCGGTCACCACCATGATGTACATGTTCCTGTTCGCATCGCTGATGACCATCCCGTTCGCCAACGATGTGAAGGTCGTCGAGTCCTTCGTGGACGTCCATCTGATCGTCGGTGTGCTGTCCCTCGGAGTGTTGATGACCCTGATCCCGTTCTTCGTGAGCACATGGGGCGTCCAGAAGCTGGAGGCATCCAAGGTGTCGCTCATCTCCGTCATGGAGGTCATCACTGCATGTATCGTAGGCTACTTCCTATTCGATGAGGAGATGACGGTACTGAACATCATCGGAATGTCTTTGGTGGTAGCTTCCATCGTCATAATGGACCTGAAGATCAACAGGGAGATCAGGAAGAGGAAAATATCCGA
>CALYUZ010000175.1 GCA_945492685.1 uncultured Methanomassiliicoccaceae archaeon
CCATCTCCTGGATCAGGGAACCCTGGTTGTACCTGTACGGGGGCTTGGTCTCGGATTCGGCTATGGTCATGGACCTGATGTCGACCTCGTCGCCGATCTTCATGACCGGGAGTTTGGAATCCGCGGATTTGAGGTACTTCTTGTAGTACTTCTTCCAGCCCTGCTTCTTCAGGACATATCCCTCGGAGAGGAACCTCTCGCCGGAGACCTCGATGGTGCACTTTGTGATCTCGGCCTCGGCGTTGGGACCGACCGTTGCCAGGAAGCGCCTTACGATGAGCTCGTAGAGCTTCCACTTGTCGCCCTTCATCTTGTCCGAAGATGCTCCCGCGGTGGGGTAGATGGGCGGGTGGTCCGTTGTCCTCCTCTTTCCCTTGGAGGGTACGATCTTCTCCTGGGCCAGGATCTCCTCGGCCTCGTTCTTGAATTCGGAATCCTTGAGCTTCTCGAGGACCGACCTGAGGCTCAGGCTCTTGGGGTACTCGGTGTTCTCGGTACGGGGATACGAGATGTATCCTCCCGTGTACAGGTCCTCGGCGAGCTTCATCGCGACGGTGGGCGGGATGCCTATCTTGTTGGCCTCAACCTGCATCTGGGTGGTGTCGAAGGGTGCGGGCCTGTACTCCTCCTTGGTGGAGACCTCGTACTCCGTGACGGTCCCGGTCTTGGCGTCGCTCACGACCGCGAGGATCGCCTCCGCCTCGTCCTTGTCCCAGAAGGGGTTGCCCTCATGGTCGCCCTTGAATGCGAGCATGCCGAACTTCCCGACGATGTTCCAGAACGGGACTGGTACGAAGTTCTCGATCTCCTCGTGCCTGTCGACCAGAAGTTTCAAAGTGGGGCTCTGGACCCTTCCCACGGACATGAAGTTCTTTCCGACCTGTCCGGATGATAGGGATATGAGTCTGGTGAGGACGGCTCCCCAGGAGAGGTCCACGATCTGCCTCGCCTCGGCGGCGTCGGCCAGCCTGCTGTCCGGCTCCGTGAGGTTGTCGAAGGCGTTCTCCACCTCACCCTTGGTGAGTGCGCTGAACTTCGCCCTCTTGACGATGGACATGTCCGCACCGATCTCGCGGACGGTCTCCATACCGATGAGCTCTCCCTCCCTGTCGTAATCGGTCGCGATGATGATCTCGTCGGACTGTGCGGCGAGCTCCTTGATCGTGTTGAGGATGGACTTGACGCGGACGGTCTTGATCTGAGGGGCATAGACGAGGTCCACGGGGGGCGTGGAGCTCCAGTCGTTGTACTCCTTGGGATAATCGAGCTCTATGATGTGTCCCCTGAGGCTGACGACGTTGTACTCGTCAGCTCCTGATTCGAAAGATATCACCGTCACACCTCCGCTTGTGGTGGAGTGGGACTTTCCGTCGGACAGGATGGTCGAGATCCTCCTGGCAGCATTCGCCTTCTCGGTGATAATCAGCTTTCTCATCGCCGATGTCACATCCTGATTGATATTAATAGTTCGCGCGTGCGGTCTGGATGTGTCTGAAGGATTGTCTTGGACATAGTATCCAGCTTGTTGTCTGGCCGTGTCCCGGAGGGAGGCATCTGTGTCCGTCCGGAATCCATCCATGGATACGGTTATCTCCGCTCCGGGGATGGGGTCGGCATGCGTGTCGGTGAGTACCTGGAGGTTCTGCGCGGGAGGGACGGAGTTATCATGGCTGACGTCATGCCCAGGGACCTGGTACAGGAGGTCGCCGAGATGGAGGCGTCCATCGACATGGTGTCCGGAGGCATGAGATTGGAGAACATGGGTCTCTTCCAATGCCTCCACAGGGAGGAGGTCATCGTCCTGATCTCGGACAGGGTCTTCGAACGTCCCGATGAGATCACCATGAGGATGGTGGACACGGAGGGTGTCGTGATCGGTCACGACGTTCCGGAGTCCATGCGCGGAGAATTGTCAAAAAGGAGCGACCTCATATGGATGTCGGACGGCTTCGTGCTCTTCCCGGAACTGATCGGGAACAGGGATGCGAAGATGGTCATGGGCTGCAGCACCCTGAGGATTGAAGGCATCCCGGAAGGGGTGGATGCGAGGATGTTCTATCCGTCGATGAGTTCGGCGGAGCTGATAAACAGAAGATACGGGGTGGAGGGTCCGGACATATCCGCCGCCGTGATAGGGGTGGACGGTCTGGAGCCCTCCGTGGATGATCGTTCAGTGCCTGTGGCCGATGTGGTGGAGGTTCCCTGTGGAGGGGGCCGCCATGGTGAGCCTTCCCCTGAGGACGCCCTTTATCGATGTGACCTCGTTGGCGAATGATTTCATGTCGCCGAGCTTCCCCTCGCATATGAGGATCTCCATGCACTTCTCGTGGTCCAGATGGATGTGGACTGATGTCTTCACCATGTCCGTGTGGGCATGCTGGATATCGGTGAGCTTGTCTCCGACCGAGGTCATGGTGTGGTCGTAGACCATGACGATGGTGCCGACCATCCATTCCTCGTCGTTCTTCCATTCGTTCTCTGCGAGGGAGTCGCGGACAAGGTCGCGTATGGCCTCGGATCTGCTGACGTACCCTTTCTTCGATATCGATTCATCGAACTCTCTGAGGAGTTCGGGTTCGAGGGAAACACCTATGCGTGTTACGCCATCCATGATTTCCCGATTCAAGTAACACTTATTAACCTTTTTTAGGACCGTTCTTATGTGAATACTGGCAGTATCCTCCATCGATATTCGCATCGGAATATCTTTTTCACGACAAATTAAATACTATATTTCCTATCTGAAATTTAGGAAATACATCGGGAGACAGATCCGGGTGATTTTCGAAGGGATTCTGTGAAGAGAAAGGGATTCAAAAGGATGGAAATGCGACCATCTACGGTCGCGGGCAGACGAATGACC
>CALYUZ010000176.1 GCA_945492685.1 uncultured Methanomassiliicoccaceae archaeon
GATGAGATCCACAGGCATCTGGAGACAGGCCCTGGTGATAGAGAGGGACAGCCGCGCCCAGCTGATCGTCAACGGGACGGCCACCGTGGACAAAGGAGTGACGGTCTACAACCTGGACATGGACTACACCGAGATGCTCTACGGTAGATACTCCGGCGACGACGCAGTTCCCGGAATCATCGTCAACGGAAAGATGACGTTCAACGGAACGCTGAACGACGAAGCCGTAATCCTCGTGACGGGCGAACTCGTCATGGGAGGATCGTACTTCTATGGGATCATCTACAACCACGGCGGGAAGATCGTCACAACGGAGAAATCCGGTGTCCACTGCCACATCACCGACCTCGGAATGGAGACGGATGATGGGACCATCATGTACGGACAGGAGAACGACATCCTCTTCACGGATATCTCGGGGATGACCGTTACATCCATCGTGGAAAACGGTTCGAATGAACTCCGCATCTCCGGGGACCTTTATGAGACCGGAATCTGGAGGGGAAATTGCGGCATGAGCCTCATCTCCGGTGACGGACTGTACCTCGACGGCCCCATGAGGATCGACGGACTCAACATCAACGATGACGGTGCCGAGGAGACCCCCAGGGACTACACGCTCACAATCACGGGGGATGTCGCGGCCTATGATGCCACCCGTATGCTGAACAGGTTCGCCATGTTCGGACCCGGCAACATCATCGTCGAGGGGACACTGTCCCTGCCCCGTGCGATGCAGGGGGACCTCCCGGTGACCGCCGCAATGTACATCGAGGATGGCAGATACATCTACACAACCTTGGAGAAATCACTCTCGTCAGGACAGGCCCACATTATCCTCCAGGGCGATATCACCGTATCCAACGACATGACCGTCCCCGAAGGCACCACGGTGGAAACCTCCTTCGACCTCATCCTTCAGAAGGACACCCGTCTCCACGTCCAGGGAACATTCGTCTCATCCGACGGGACGGAGTACTCGGATGTTACCCTCGTCGGAGACGGCAACGGATTCCGCATAGACGATGGAAAGGACCTCACCTATGCGATCGTCCTCGCGGCCATGATAGCATTGGCCGTCATCATCTCGCTGATTATCCACAACAGGAAGAGTGAGTGACACGGCACAGGCTTACGACAGACGCAGGATGCTCACAGGGACCCCGTGGAAGGAGGTTCTGATCTTCTCAGGTCCGATAATGATCGGATACCTGCTGCAGATACTCTACGGCACGGCGGACATGATCATCCTCGGACATGAGGTGGGTCCGGATTCCTTGGCCGCGATAGGTTCGGCCACCACGCTCATGACCCTGTTCACGTGTCTGTCATGGGGCCTGTCCGCAGGGTCCAACGCCGTGATGGCCAGATACAACGGAGCGGATGACGAGAACAGACTGCGCAATTCCGCGATGACGTCACTGCTGGTGTCGATGATCACCGGTGCCGCGGTCACCGTGTTATCCCTAATCCTCTGCGAACCCATCCTGAGATACGTCATGGGCGTCCCGGAGGACATCATGGGAATGGCCTGCGAGTACTGCTGGATCTACGCACTCGGATTCGTCTCGATGTTCGGATACAACGCGGTGGCATCCATGCTCAGGTCCGTCGGCGACAGCAGGTCTGTCCTGTACGTTCTGGCCGCGACATCCGGGATGAACCTGGTTCTGGATGTGCTGTTCATCATGGTCCTGGACATGGGCGTCATCGGAGCGGCATCCACTACGGTGATCTGCCAGGTGGTGTCGCTGATCGCATCCTACGCCATCATGACACGCAGATTCGAGCTGTTCTCGTTCAGAAGGACGGATGTGAGAATACACCACGAACATCTCAGGGAGATCGTCGACGCCGGGATGACCATGGCCCTGCAACAGGCCATCATCTACGGCAGCATGGTGATACTCCAGCAGGCGGTCAACTCCTACGGTGCCGACATGATGGCATCATTCGCCGTTGAGAGGAGGCTGGAGACCTTCTTCCGCCTTCCGATCTCCGCGATAGCCTCCGGAACCGTCACGTTCGCAGGGATGCACTACGGTGCGAAGATGGTCGACAGACTCTCCAAGGGCGTGAGGCAGCTGCTCGCCGCATCCCTCCTCATGACCATCGCCATGTCCGTGATATGCATCGTATCCGCAGGACCTTTGGTCTCGGTGTTCAACCTCTCCGGCACACCCTATGATTACTGTGTGGAGCACACCAGGGTCGCACTCCTCCTGTTCCCGATGTTCGCACTGTACTTCCCGATCCTGAGCGTGTTCCAGGGGATGGGAAGACCCAGACTCTCCGCGGCGATCGTGGTGTTGGAGCTGGTCATCAGGATAGTCTGCATCTACTCACTCGGAGGGGACGGTCCCTTCGGATACACCATAATCTGGTGGAACATGCTCTTCGGCTGGGCGATAGCCATGGTGATCACGTTCATCCTGTACCGCAGGGTCATGATGAAGACGGAAAACGAAGCGACGGAGACTGCAACATGATGATCACACAATACACGTTCATCGACATCACCTGCATCTTCCTCCTGACGATACTGTTCGTCGGCAGATACGCCACTGGGAACGATGACAGGTCGTGGAGGCTCTACAGGAGGACGGTCGTATCGGCGGTGGCCCTCATCGTGACGGACATCCTCTGGGGCATCGGGAAGGATGGTTCACTCGGACATGACGGCATGGTATTGGTCAACGTACTCTACTGCACCGCGGAGATGCTCATGTTCCTCTGCTGGATGGACTCCGCCACCTCCGTGCTGGGATACAGATACCACTCTGGGAAGGGAGGTACATGGATCTCCACCGTGCTCATCCTGATCTC
>CALYUZ010000177.1 GCA_945492685.1 uncultured Methanomassiliicoccaceae archaeon
CCATGCCGCTCACGCAAGTAACCAATCATCATCGCTTGCGAACTTCGGACCGTCCCTCTTCTCCGCGAACTGATCCGCGAAGCACGCGGCGAACAGGGGATAGTGCTCCACGCCATCCTTATCGACTGAGATGTTTCCTTTTGAAAGGATGATCCTCCTGTTGACCTGCTGGTACACCTTCGAGACCTTGTCCAGTGACGGCGACCTCCTGGTCTTCCCGGACTTCACCTCTATCGCCATGATGTCCCTTCCGGATTCGAGGATGAAATCCACCTCCATGCGCTTTCCCTCGGAGTTGTCGGTGTTCTGATAGTAGCGGACCGGCAGCCTGCACTTCATGATCCCCTCCGCGACCGCGTTCTCGGTTATGGCACCCATGTTGTATGCATAATCCCCTGTGTACACAGCGTTCATGGCATCCGAGCCCAGCATGTTGTTCAGGATCCCGGTGTCGGACATGTACAGCTTGAAGACGTTCGGATCCCTCCTTGCGGAGATCGGATGGGTCAGGTCTGTCAGGTTGTAGCACACGTTCGTGTATCCCGCAGAGTTGATCCACTCCACGCTTGAGGAATACCTCTCACCTGTGCCGCGGGACCCGTCCGTGGGTATGCGGGAATATGTGCATTTCTTGTTGATATGTCCCAACTGGTTGGGGATGGACAGGAAGGTGTCCCTCACCTTGACCTGGTCGACGGGGAGGTTGTAGGTCACGATGTCGTCCATGAAGGTGGAGATCACCGCCCTGACGATCCTGCTGGACTTCTCGTAGTCCCCTCCGCTTCCGATGAACATGTCGACAGCCTCGGGCATCCCGCCTATGATCGTGTAGTCCCTGTAATGACGCTCCAGTGCCTTCAGGAGGTCCTTGTCCAACGGTTCCTTATCATGGATGCACTTCTTGGCAAGGTCTATCTCCTCCTGAGGGAAGGATATCGCCCAGAGGTACTCCTCGAAGTCCATGGAGTACATCTTGTACGGGATCTCGGAGCCTGCGGGAAGAACCAGGGACCTCTCGGCCTCGATCTCCTCCTCAGTGATGGCCTCATCCTTGGATGAACGCTTCCTGAGACCGGGGATCCTGACTCCCAACAGGGATCCAGATGCTATGACGTCGTACCTTCCGTCGAGGGAGAACAGCTTCAGGGCGCTACGGGCGAAAAGACTCACCTGGACCTCGTCCAGGAAGATCAATGTCTTCCCGGGCTCGATGGTTTCGTTACCCCTGGCCAGCCTCATGGCACGTACGATGTCGTCCACATCCCCCCTCTTCATGGCATCGCATATACCGGGATCCTTCGAGAGATCCGCGTAGAAGAGGTTCTCATAGTTCTCCCTCCCGAACTGTGAGATTAGGTACGTCTTCCCTATCTGCCTCTGACCAGAGACGAGAAGGCACTTGCCGTTCCACTCGTTCTTCCATTCCAGCAGTCTGTCGTAGGCCTTGCGGCGGAGCATGTCATGTCATCCAGTTGGCACTACAAATAACATCGTATTTTTTATCCGAAAAAAATACTGTTGGTCGTATCTTTTACTCGTAAAAACTACGATTAAAAGTATTTTTTACGCGTAAAAAGTACGATAGACTATACTTTATACGAAATAATACAGCGATCACGAGGATTATATTCAAAATGTGTCGATTTCACTCGAAAAGATATTCCCCACGCTGTGGGAACTATCTATTTGTAGTCTATCACATCCCTCCTCAAAAACTCTCGAATCACATCGAATACAGTACCTCTGAAAAGTTTTATTACCTTCCCTGGAGCTACCTAAGTAGCTCGACCAACAGGCGAGCTGCCTGAAGGATCAGGGATGCGATTTGGTACTCACTGCCCTGATCCTTGTTACTCTTTCCTATTCTCTCACCTCCTTCGAAGTTCCAGAACAGATGTGACCAAGGCCACCTCTTGCCCTGACGATCACTCGACGAAGGTCCAAGTAGATGATGATGGACCGGTGTTTTACAGTATATATTCTGTAAAAATGCACGCTACGGTCATGATGTTAGATGACGTCCCCGACCGCATCGATGTCCGCCTTGGACCGCTTTTATATCCAAACATGATAACCGCCGGACGATGACGAAACTCGGATTCGGTATGATGCGCCTTCCCCTGAAGGACCCCGACGACAAGACGAGCATAGACTTCGATCTGCTCGACAGGATGGTCGACCGCTACCTCGGGTCCGGGAACGACTACTTCGACACCGCGTACATGTACCACGGCGGCACCAGCGAATCCGCCCTGAGGAGGTCCGTGGTGGAGAGACATCCGAGGGATTCGTTCAGGATCGCCACCAAGATGCCCCTGATGTCCCTGAAGGAGGAGGGGGACCAGGAGAGGATCTTCGGGGAACAGCTTGCGAACTGCGGTGTGGATTATTTTGATTCTTATCTGCTGCACAACGTGTGCGGGGAGTTCATCGACACTGTGGAGAGGTTCGGGACCTTCGACTTCCTCAGATCGAAGAGGAAGGAGGGGAGGATCAGGAGACTGGGATTCTCGTTCCACGACCAGGCTGACCTTCTGGACAGGGTGTTGACCGAGAATCCGGACATGGATTTCGTGCAGCTGCAGGTGAACTACATCGATTGGGATGACCCTTCTATACAATCAAGGGAGTGCTGCGAGGTCGCCAGGAGACACGGTGTCCCCATAGTGGTGATGGAGCCGGTGAAGGGGGGATTGCTGGCCGACGTGCCTGAGAATGTGAGAAGGATGTACTCCGAGGTGGAGCCCTCGTTCTCACCAGCGACATGGGCGATACGCTTCGCCGCGTCCGTGGACGGTGTGGAGACGGTGCTGAGCGGCA
>CALYUZ010000178.1 GCA_945492685.1 uncultured Methanomassiliicoccaceae archaeon
GGAGGACAACCTCCTGCCCATGTTCGACGAGATCTTCGCCGAGACCCAGTCCATGAGCACCCACGAGATCATCGACCAGGTCGGTGCCAGGCTGGACAACGAGGACTCCCTCCTCTACCAGTGCCACAAGAACGGTGTCCCCATCGTGGTCCCCGGTATCACCGACGGATCCTTCGGATGCCAGCTGTGGATGTACTACCAGATGCACAGGAAGCTCAGGATCGACCTCTTCGCCGACGAGCAGATGCTGTCCGAGATGACCAACGACGCCGAGTACACCGGTGCCATCATCATCGGAGGAGGAATCTCCAAGCACCACGTCATCTGGTGGAACCAGTTCCGCGGAGGACTCGACTACTGCATCTACCTGACCACCGCCGAGGAGTACGACGGATCCCTGTCCGGAGCACGCATCAGGGAGGCTGTCTCCTGGGGTAAGGTCAAATCCGATGCCAAGAAGATGACCGTCGAGGGAGATGCCACCATCACCCTGCCTATCATCTACGCAGGCGTCGCCAACAGGGTGCTCTGAGGATGAACAAGATTCTGGTCCTGCCCGGTGACGGGATCGGTCCGTCGATCATAGGCTCTGCCGTGGAGGTCATCGGAGCGGTGGCCGACGACATCGAGTTGGTGCACGGCGAGATCGGATTCTCCGCCTACGAGGCATCGGGCCAGCACCTCCCCTTCGAGACGTTGGATCTCGCGGGGGAGTGTGGAACCACCCTGTGCGGTCCCGTGAGGACCGTCAAGGAGAACAACGGGGCCTACAGGAATCCCCTGGAGACACTGAAGGCCCAACTGGACCTGTACGCCATGGTGCGCAGGTTCACCACCCTCTCCCCCGACATCGGGAGGGAGGGGATGGACGTCACCCTGTGGGCCAGCAACAACCAGCCCGGACAGGACATCGTGGAGACCCGCGACATAGACGGGATAACGCTGACCAAATACGTCATGTCCTCGTCGTACAGCAGGATGATGGCCCGTGCGCTAACCGATATGGAGATGAGCGGCAGCACGAGGATCAAGTGCATCACCCGTGATGACATCTTCCCGGAATCCAGCGGGCTCTTCGAGGATTCGTTCACATCTCTGTTCGGGGCCGACGGCATGGAGGTCGAATGCACCAACGTGTCCGTATGGGCATCCAGGATAGTCAGGAACCCCCTGGAGGACGAGTACATCATCTGCGCGGACCTCTACAGCCATGTGGCCGCGGGGATACTTGCGGGACTCGCCGGAGGGAACCACCTGTCCCCGGTGGGATTCGCGGGGGATTCCAACTTCCTCCTCGTTCCCGGAAGCATCCACCTGTTCGAGGATGTGGAGAAGGATTACGTGAACCCCACGTCCGCCATATTCGCCGGGGCCATGGCCTTGTCCAACCTCAACAGGAGGGGTGCCGCGACATCCATAATCAACGCCCTCAAGGAGACGTACGCCGCTGGAGAGAGGACACCCGACATGGGCGGAACCCTCACCACCGACGAGTTCACCAGACGCGTCATCGGACGCCTGGACCAGAGTTTTATAACATCATGAGGGTACCCATGGTATTCGCCAGGTGGATACCATGAAGGATGCAGGACACAGGGCATGCGTGGAAGCAGCCCTCAACCATGAGAGGACGGAGAGGACCCCCGTCAACAACTTCGCACTTGTGACAGCCGCACGCAGCGCAGGCGTTACCGTCGAGAGCTCGAGATGGAACCCCCAGCTCTCCGCCAAGGTCTCCGTCGACTACGCGATCAAGACGGAATCCGACTTCGTCAAACCGATCCTCGATTCCCAGGTCCCCTTCGTCGACCTCGGCATGGACGTGACGTTCCCCGAGGACGACTACGGACACATCAACAAGAGCATCTGTGACACCCAGGAGGACATCGATGCCCTCGCGATCTTCGATCCCTACGAGGCTTCCGAATGCCCCAACTTCACCAAGGTCTTCGTGGACAGCCTCGAGGAGACCGCCAGGATCCTCCCCGAGGACCTGCATATCTGCGGACTCTCCTGGGGACCGATCACCACCGCCGGATACGTGATGGGTGTTGAGAACATGATCATGAACACATTCATGGAGCCGGAGCTCGTGAAGTCCATGATCGCCAAGGTCACCCCGCTCGTATCGTCGATACAGAGACGCATGGTGGATGCCGGTGCCACAGTCATGTGGATGGCCGACCCCACATCATCCGAGGATCTCATCTCTCCCGATATGTTCGCAGAGTACTCCGCAGGGGCCATCAAGCAGGTAATCGGCGACATGAAGGCCGAGAACAGCGACATACCCGCGTTCATCCACATCTGCGGAAACACCCTGAACACCATGATGCAGCTCCCCGCCACCGGAGCCGACTGCCTGAGCTTCGACCACGCCGTCGATCCGGGAGCGGCCAAGAGGAAGGCCGGAAAGGACCTCGCGCTCATGGGTAACATCGACCCTGTTCATGAGATGATGTCCGGAACCCCCGAGTCCATAACCGAGGAGTGCTACAGGATCCTCGACCAGGCAGGACAGGACGGAGGGTTCATCCTGGCCCCCGGATGCGAGACACCCATCTCCAGTCCCGACGAGAACGTCCTCGCCATGGGAAGGGCCGGAAGGGAGTACTGGACCAGGAAATGATCTACAAGGGAGGGAACCGCCCTCCCACATCATTTTCACATATAGATCACAGAATATCTACATATATGTTATAGAAACATTTTAATACTTGTCATCTATCCTCAGTTTACCCGTGCAAGGGTAGTCAAGCATGGCCAACGACGCTAGCTTGAGGGGCTAGTCCTTAGT
>CALYUZ010000179.1 GCA_945492685.1 uncultured Methanomassiliicoccaceae archaeon
TAGTACAGCGCATCCCCGGGACCGACATCCACGATCCTCCCTTCATGGGAGAACCTGAGGTTCCCTGAGATGATGTAATCGAACTCCTGTCCCTCGTGATGGGATAAATGGATCGGAGCATCCTGCTCCGCCTCTATGTAGGGCGCCTGAACCAGGAAGGGCTCCGATATCTTGTTCTTGAACGTCGCCGCCAGGTGGAAGTAGTTGAATCCCTCGCGTCTCTTGATGGGAAGTCCCTGTCCGGCCCTGACGATGGTGAAATCCGTCAGGTGGGGGTTGCTGCCTGTGAGGATCTCGATAAGGTCCACGTCGAGCTTCTGGGCGCATTTGTACAGGAATGTGAATCCGAAGTCCCTGTCCCCGGATTCCAGGGACACGTACTCCTCAACCCCCACTCCGGTGGCATCCGCCATCTCCTCGACTGTGTACTCGCACATCTCGCGGAGTGCGCGTATCCTCTCGGCGATCTCGGGTATCTTGGGGTCAGTTGTCATCACATCCTCGCATGCGTGCATGCGTATAAAGCAATCGACGGAACGGTGAGGATTTCGAACCCGGACACATCCATGGGGGAGTCGGCGTAACTCCATGGGTTATATATAGGGGAGTACCGAGCGGTCCACCATGACCGGGAAGGGATTCACTCCGAACATCGTCACCCTGCTCTCCATCCTGCTGTGCTCGATGCTCATGCTTATGGGAGGTGCCGCGGTGGCGCCTGCGCTTCCGCTGATAAACGAGGTGTTCCCGGATTCCGAGTTCCTGGTCTCGCTGATAATCACCCTGCCCTCGCTGGCCATAGCCCTGTTGGGATTCGCCATAGGTGCGCTGGCGGACAGGTTCGGGAAGGTCCGTGTCCTGTCATCGTCTTTGATCATTTTCGTGGTGGCGGGTGTCACGGGGTACTTCCTCGACGATCTGATGACGATCCTGGTGGCCAGGTTCATCCTGGGTATCGGTGTCGGAGGGGTCTCCGCCACGGTCACGGCTCTGATCGCGGAATACTACACAGGGATGAGCCGCGCGAAGGTCATGAGCTACCAGTCCGCCGCGATGGGTGTCGGTGTCCTTATCCTCGAGTACACCGGTGGTTCCCTTGCCGAGATAAGTTGGAGGGAGCCCTTCCTGGTGTACCTCATCGGGATACCGATCCTCATTCTGTGCATAATATCGATGAGGGAGCCCGAGCGTCATGTGCATGTGGAGGGCACCGTGGCCCAGCATCCCGTGAACAGGGGTGTCATCATCCTGTGCTACATCACCATATTCGTGCTGATGCTGATGGCCTTCCTGGTCCCGACCAAGGTCCCCTACTATCTCGAGGGCATCGGGATATCGTCCTCGGTGACCGGACTGTTCCTGGGAGTACATGGTATTGCAAACGCTGTCGTCAGTCTGATGTACCGCAGGTTCGTTCAGATGACCAGTCCTTTCAACCTGATCGGAGCAGGATTCGTCGTCATGGCGATCGGTCTCTCGCTCCTGAAGGTGAGTTCCTCTGTCGCCATGGCAGTTGTTGTAATGGTCCTGACCGGAGTCGCAATCGGGATGATCGTCCCCGCGGTGGCCAACACCCTCGCATCCCAGGCGACCGCATCCACATCCGGGAAGATCATGGGAGGGTACACAACATGCCTTAACCTCGGGCAGTTCTCCATATCCCTCGTGAGCGTCCCCCTGTTCCTATTGGCGGGATCCGACTATCCCAACCTGTTCATGATCATGGGAATAGTCGCACTGGTGGCCGGACTTGCATTCCTGATAGGCACCGGACTCCACGGTCACAACCATGCGGAGGCTGCCTGATATGGCCTACATCGACAGGGAGCGTCACATAGTACTGCTGGCATGCAGCATCTCCGCATTCATCACACCTCTCCTGAGCACGATGATGAACCTCTCCCTGGTGAGCATCGGGGAGGAGTTCTCCGTCGGTTCCCATGATCTCGCCTATGTGAACACCGCATTCCTCCTGTCATCGGTGATATTCATGGTCCCCCTGGCCAAGGTAGGGGACATATTCGGCAAGAGGAGGACGTACATCGCCGGTCTCATGGTGATCCTCATCGCCTGTGCTCTGGCGATCCTCTCCCCCAGCTTCTGGTTCCTGATCATGTGCAGGGTGCTGATGGGTGCCGGTTCGGCCGCGGTCACATGCACGAGCATGTCCATGATCGTGGATGTGTATCCTCCGCAGAACAGGGGAGGCGCCATAGGTATACAGACGATGTGCGTCTACATCGGACTCGCAGCAGGTCCTCCCATAGGAGGTGTGCTCAACGACCTCGTGGGATGGCACAACGTGTTCTTCGTGGTGCTTCCGATGGCGTTGGTCTCCATCGGACTGATGTCCATGTTCCACGGTGAGATCCGTCCCGACGAGGGAGGACGTTTCGACATCAGGGGCACAACACTGTACGCATTGGCGATATTCCTGACGATGGGCGGAGTGATCAACATGCCACAGACATGGGCTTTCGCAGCCACTGTCCTGGGATTGGTGTTCCTGTTCCTCTTCATAAGGTCACAGACCTCATGTCCCCACAGGCTGCTGAAGACGTCCCTGTTCAGGAACAGGGTGTTCTCCGGAGCGTGCATCGCCACGTTCCTCAGCTATGCTGCATCATATTCGATCTCCTTCTTCCTCGCGTTGTACCTCCAGCACATCGGGGGATTGACCGCTACAGAGGCCGGGATAATGATGCTGGTCCAGCCCGGGGTCCAAGCCTTCGGCACACCCCTGTTCGGAAGATTGTCTGATAAGGTGGCGGACAAGCGTCTACTTCCCACAATCGG
>CALYUZ010000180.1 GCA_945492685.1 uncultured Methanomassiliicoccaceae archaeon
ACAGGCTTGATGAATCCTCCGAAGAAGAACGATCCGTTGATGTTCAGCTCCCTTGGAAGGGTTCCTCCGATGACACCCGTGAGCATTCCCGAAACCACCTCACCGGAGTAGACGGGCGCCCCGTAGTTGGGATCCACGAAGATGATGAATCCGTTGTCGCCGGAGGTCACATCCGTCAGATGGGTCGTGTGGTAGCTCAGCTGGAGGTTGCTCTCGACGGGGTCGTCGAATATCAGGACTGCGACCCTTCCGTCGATGCTTCCGTTGACCTTCAGGAGGTAGTCCATGTCCATCTGCGTGGGGTAGTCCCCATCACCGAGGTGGATGTCACCATCCACATGGATCGAGAGGTTTGCGACGGAGAGTCCTGTTACCTCATCGGGGACGATGGTGCCGTCGCACTTCAGAGAAGTCTTCTCCTCCAGGTCCAGAGACAGGTTCCAGGGGCGCTCGTTCATGAATGAGAGCGAGAGGGCGGAGCAATCCCCGATAGAGACGGGGAAGGCCTTGGTGTAGGTCCTGGGTCCGAGTTCCTCGGTGTATCCGAGGCCGATCCTGATGTCGTAGTGCTTGCTTCCATCGTTGGAAGGCGTCACATCGAATCCGCATCCGCTGATGTCGAGTGATTTGATCGTGGCGCTGGAATGGACCATGTAGATATCATCGGAGGAATCATCGGTTCCAGAGGCCGTTCCGCGCTGGGACACGTTGATGGCCCCCAGTCCGGGCTCGGCCTTTCCGTTGAAGGTGGAATCCCTGATGGACAGTTCAGAATCCTGCACCCCGCAGAGGACCACGGAGATGGCGGTGGCAGTGTCCTTCTTGGAATCGCCGAATGTGCAATCATCCACGGTGAGGGTCTGGGCGTTGGTGACCGCTATGGATGCCACCTCGTATCCTGAGAAAGCACATCCGATGACGGAGAGGTGGACGGGTTTGACATTGTCGTAGTTGGATCCCGCCTCACCACCGTTGAATGCATGGATCGCCATGCCTCCGGAGTTGTCCATGGGGCTATTGAAGACCACATCCTCGATCGTCACCCTGTAATCGGGCATATTCGAAGGTGTCTTCCCGGGAGTTCCCGCATCCAGCTCGATGTAACCGTCGATCGTCGATCCGTTACCGACTATCCTGATATCGGAACCGATGTTGATTGGTTCGGAGGATCCATCGGCCCCCTTGATGATGTAGACGCTGTTCTTCTCCAGCGTCACTGTTCTTATCCCGCTCTCTGTCTTGACGGAGACATGGGAACCATCCCCTCCCTCCAAGAACTGTTCCGATGTGATCTCATAGGTCCCGCCCGTGTCCTCCTTACCGTTGATGATGAGGAAGGCCGCCGCCACGACGACCATTACAGCCACCACTACGGCCAGGCCCGTGATCACCTTGCTGTTGCTGGTTCCAGACATTGTATCGCTCTGTCCTTATCGATGACCCGATCCATGAGTCATACTGCGAGACAATTATCAAATAAGATTAAAAGTATTCGTTAGACGATATTCGTCTCGGAGACGGGTGATGCGTGGGATCAGACGTCGATCCTGTATCTGAGCAGAGCTCCCATACCCCCGATGGCGGCCAGCTGCTTGCCGCCGTCATGCTGTCCGGAGACCACGATGACGGTGCCCTTCTGAGATTCCACGGCACGGACCACATCGTCCAGGTCCTGCTCCCTGACCTTGGAATCAAGGACCAGGAGCTTCTCGACGGCTCCGGCCAACGCGGCGTCCATGACCTGCTGGGGGCCGTATGTGGCGTTGCCGTTCCTGGCGATCTCAGTCATCAGTTGCTCCACAGCCTCCAATTCACATCCCACGGAGGACTCCCTGAGGACGTCAGCACCCATCCCCGCCTTCATGAGCTCGTTGATGCCGCACATGCCCGATTGTCCTGTGTGGTAGACGTAGACCTTCTTGAAGGTCTCGGGATCGATCTTCTTCAGATCCTCCGCAAGGGTCTCCTTCTCGAATCCGGGCCCGAGGAGGACCAGGGGCATGTTGGGCTCCATGAGGGGGACAACCTTGGATGATATCTCCGCATGGTAGTTGTCGACGGAGGGCTTCTCGGCATACTGCTTCCCCGACCTGCCGGACCTGACGGTGGTGACCTCCTTCAGTCCGAACTGCCTCAGGACGGCGACGGTGGCCTCGTCCTGGTCAAGAGACACGAAGACAATCCTGGGTTTCTTGGATTCAGACACGGCACGTCTGAGCCTCTCTATCTGGGTGTCCCTCCAGTGCCTCTTCTCGATGGTCATGGAGTCACCGTTCTCGAAGATCAGGGTGTGGTGCTGACCGATGTCCTGGGGTCCGTTCTCTATCGTCCCGAGAAGCTTCAGCCTCAGATCGTCCTCCGAGAACTCGATCTTCTCGATCCTGACCCCGAGGGTCATGCGCTTCTTCTCGGCCCTCTCTGCCCTGAGTTTGTCCGCGGACTTCTCCTCGCGCCTGGTGGTGGAAGCGGTGACGAGGTCACCTACCTCGATGACGTTGTAAAGGTGCCAAATGTCCTCATCGGTCTCGATCTGGATCCTCATGCTCCCTGCGGAAGCGTCCTCGTTCAGAATGCGCATGGAGGCTCCCAATCCTTGTCATGTATAATATAGGGTCGGAGACCAGAGAGTTGGTGATGTTGGAGTAGGTGTGATAGATTCCATACATTGAAATTTGAATAGTAGGTATACTTGAATTAATGTAGTTATCATCTATTTAATGAACGACAATTAATATGTTGTTTTTATATATTCAGAATGTTTCATCCACTCATGAATC
>CALYUZ010000181.1 GCA_945492685.1 uncultured Methanomassiliicoccaceae archaeon
CGCGTGCTTACCGGGATGAACATTATGTGGCTGCTGATTCCCGGCTATGTCATCTAGCGGAGAAGGTCAGGATCTTCATCGGCTCCGACCGTCTGAGGGAGCTCGTCGACCAGAGGGCACCTTCCACACCCTCCTCCGTCGCCACACTCAGGATCTACGACGATGTGGGGTACCGCTACGCCGAGGAGGCATGCTCCACAGTCGGCTGCAGGTTCAGCTGCAACACCACCCAGGCTCTGAGGAGACCCGACATCAAGGCCTACAAGGAGCGCATCGCCAACTACAGGAAACCGGAGAACAAGAGAGTCCTCCTTCTTCTTCCCTGTTCCGCGAAGAAGCCCTACCACATCTCCAAATCGCACAAGGCATTCGCCAGTGCAATACACACTGCATCCCACGACACCCTCGTCCACGAGGTCATAGTCACATCCCCGCTGGGAGTCGTCCCCAGGGAGCTGGATGCGTTCTACCCCGCCAACTCCTACGACATCCCCGTCACCGGCGAGTGGAAATGCGAGGAGAAGAGGTTCATCAGGGAGATGGTCGGCAACATAATCGCCCAGGGCTACGACAAGGTGATATGTCATCTCGGAGAGGATTACGAACTGGTCGAGGGACTCGCCGACATGGAGTGCACAGTCGTCGGTGATCCCACGTCCCCCGCATCCCTTGAGAACCTGGACAAGACCCTCAGGGCCGTCACCAAGGACATGGAGCCCGTCGATTACCTCATAGACCGCAACAACCAGATGAGGAACGTCCTGGAGTTCCAGTTCGGAAGGGAGGCCGCAGATCTCCTGATGGACGAGAACACGTACGCCATCGGAAAGTTCCCCTACTGGAAGCTGATCCGCGAGAACCCAGAGGACAGGAAGCAGAAGGTCCAGCTGGGAATGGTCACCCCGGAGAGGGGTATGCTGTCCCTGACCCTGGACGGTGCCAGGATCCTCGCCGCGCACGGGTTCAACACCGTGGAGATCATGGACTTCGAGATGAAGGGCAACCTGTTCGCCGTCGGTGTCGTATCCGCCGATCCCCGTATCCACGTGGGTGATGAGGCCATCGCCGTGTGCAACGGGGAGGTCCGCGGAGTCGGTGTCGCATTCATGTGCGGACGCGAGATGGCCGATCTCAAGCGCGGTATCGCTGTGAAGATCCGTCACAAGCTCAAGTGACCTTCGAAAGTACTTTCGGTTACTTTCGGACCATAGCCAGATATCCCGCGGAGGGGGTTGCACTTTCGGTGACCTCCCCCGCTTCGCCTTTTATACCCTCCCGCCGATGAAGATTCTGAAGACGAAAGGTGTGCATCCCCATGCACTGTCTTCCTAACGGCGGTCGGGTGTTCTCAACATCCATCCATCCTATCCATCGCCCTGCCGCCGTTGATTATCTTCTCACACCTTCTCTGAGATGGTCTCTTTGGCGTAGGACGATGCGACCTTGCTGAGCCCGATACCGAGCAGCAGTCCGATGACTATGCCCGCGATGCTCATGGCGATCATCTCCGTGCCGCTGAGCTTCATGATGGCCTGCACGGATACGGTGATGACCGAACCTGCGGTCAGCCCGAGGATCATGACGTAGGTGGATTTCTTGTGGTTCCTCATGCAGTGGTCCACTATCTTGGAGAATCCCAGGACACCGATCACCAGTCCGATGAGGATGGGCAGGAGGTATCCGATGTCCATGTCCGTCAGAGCGTGCATGAACGGGGCGTACAGTCCCAATGCCAGCAGGACCGTGGATCCGCTCACGCCTGGCGCCAGCTTCGACACGGCGAGGATGATACCAACGAGGACCATCAGGACGGTTCCGGTGATGCCCTCGAGCTCCACGTCGTTCCCGTCGCCGAGGAACAGGAAAGCGATCATTATCACGAAACCGACAACGAACGCGGCGATGTTCCATTTGGACAGGGGTTCCCCGTCATCGCCCAGCTTCATGATGTCCGGGATCTGCGCAACGATCAGTGCCGCGAAGAAGAACATCGTCGGCACCTCGATGTGGTCCATCAGGAACTCCAGTCCGAACGCGCAGACCATCATTCCCAGCACTATTCCGATGAATATCAGAATGATGAACCTCAGGTCCTTCAGGAGCCTGTGCCTTATGTCGGCCAGGTCGGAGACCAGCCTCTCGTATATTCCGAATATCACCGCGATGGTGGCTCCGCTCGCTCCGGGGAGCATGGAGACCAATCCCACCAACGCTCCCACCAGGACGTCCTTCAGGGGTTTCAGGACCATGTTGATAACATACGGGGTTTGATAGATAAAGTGGATGGAAGATGTTTCCGGGGATCGCTCCCCGGTTGGTTCAGGTTCATTCGGACTTGTCCTTCCTGGACCTCATCACGAAGTATGCCGCGATCAGGACGATCACGATCACAACCACGACGATGATCACGATCGTTGTGGTGTCCATTCCGGAACCGGAATCGGAGGATCCCGCATCGTCTCCGACGACGAGGTATGAGGAGCAGTGTGCGAGTCCGATGTCGATGTACCCGTTCTTCACCACGGATGTTCCGGAGTAGTCGGCACAACCGGACGTGACGTTGTCGTAGTAGATCGTCACGGTGCTTCCGTCATCGAACCTGTCACCCACATAGTAGGATACCGTGGTATCCCCGGGCATCTTCCCGGATGCGGAGAAGTCCAGGTACAGGCTGTTCCTCCCGTCGGATACCGCGTTTAGGTAGTCCCTGTCGGGTGTGTCCTGCTCCTGGATCCTGGGGACGATGCTGGCGGTCCCC
>CALYUZ010000182.1 GCA_945492685.1 uncultured Methanomassiliicoccaceae archaeon
AGAACCCCTCGGAGACCGTCCACGCAGGGTCGCCGACATGGCGGTCCAATGGGCGAAGCTCTCCAGAAAGGGAAATGAGGATAGGAGGGTCGCCATCCTCCTGTACATGTACCCCCCGAAGACCGCCAATGCGGGAGGGGCATCGGGACTGGACACATTCGCAAGTGTCGTCGACGTCCTGCACAGGATGAGGGACGACGGGTACGATGTCGGTGATTCCATCCCGGAGACATCCAAGGAGCTGGTGGACATGCTCCTTGACGGTCTCACCAACGACACCGAATGGATCTCCGACGAGAGCATCCGTTCCCGTGCGCAGGACCTGATACCTCTGGAGCAGTACGATTCCTGGTATTCCGAGCTCTCCGACGCCGCCAGGGCGAGGATCGAGGACGGATGGGGGAAGCCGCCCGGTGATTTCTACGTCGTGGGGAAGGATATCACCGTCCCCGGGATCAGGTTTGGGAACATCCTGGTGGGATTCCAGCCTGACAGGGGCAGGAACATCCAATCCGATTACCACGATCCCTACTGTGTCATGCCCCACCAGTATCTCGCGTTCTATAGATGGCTGAGATACGACTTCCTGGCGGATGCGGTCATCCACGTCGGTACCCACGGCACCCTGGAGTGGCTCCCGGGCAAGAGCGTCGCAATGTCCTCGGATTGCTGTCCGGATTACGTGATGGATTCCATTCCGGACATCTATCCATACATAATCGGCAATCCTGGCGAGGGCATGCAGGCCAAGAGGCGTGCAGCCGCCGTCATCGTCGATCACATGATCCCATCCATGACGCGTTCCGGAGGATACGATGAGATAGACGAGCTGGAGGGTGTGCTCCAGAACTACATGAGCGCCGAGACGCAGCTGCAGGACGACAAGCGCACCCTGATAAGGATCAAGCTCAGGGAATCCGTTGCCAGGTTGGAACTCTACAACGATCTGAAGCTGTCACCCGACTGCTCCGATGATGAGTTCGACCAACATGTGGACGAGCTATACGACTATGTGGTGGATGTGAAGGAGAACCTGATCAAGGACGGTCTCCACATCCTTGGAGACATCCCCGAAGGCAAGAGGATGCAGGAGATGGTGTATTCCCTGACACGCCTCGACAACGGTGATGTCCCCTCGCTCCGCGGATCCATCGCCGTTTCAAAGGGGTATTCGGTCAACGACCTCCAGAACAACGCATCCGACATCGATCCCATGAGCGGGAAATTGAAGGGTCAGATCCTAGAAGAGATCGAGACGGAAACCGAACATCTGATCGAGATGATGTACGACGTATCCTTCGTCAGAGACGGGTGCATCGGCATCGTCCGTGACCTGTATCCGGAGAACAACTGCGACATCATGGAGTCCGTCGCGTTCATCTGCGACACCCTCCACCCGTCCATCCTGAAGATGGGGAGGGAGATCGACAGCATAATGGAGGCCCTTCAGGGGAGGTACGTCGAACCGGGACCCTCCGGATGCCCCACACGCGGAAGGGCCCAGCTGCTCCCGACCGGCAGGAACTTCTACTCACTGGACCCGGACTCCATCCCGTGGCATTCCAGTTGGGAGGTGGGGAAGCAGATGGCCGACCAGATGTTGGAACGCTATCTCCAGGAGCACGGCTCCTATCCCCGCACCGTCGGGATTGTCGTATGGGCCACTGATACTATGAAGACCGGAGGGGACGACGTCGCCTACATCCTGTGGTTGATGGGACTCCGTCCGGTCTGGACCGGTTACGCCGGGAGGGTGAAGGACCTGGAGGTGATCCCGGTGTCAGAACTCGGCAGACCTAGGATCGACGTCACACTGAGGATCAGCGGATTGTTCAGGGACACCTTCCCCAATCTGGTGGAGATGATCGACCGCGGTGTCAGGATGATCGCCGAATTGGATGAATCCGACGAGGACAACACCCTCAGGGCGAACATAAGGCAGGATATTGTGAAAGCGATAGCCGACGGCATCCCCGAGGATAAGGCGAGGGACGAGGCCATGATGCGCATATTCGGAGATGCACCCGGAACGTATGGATCGGGGACAAACATCCTGATCAGGACCTCGGAATGGAAGGATGTCTCGGACATTGGTGACATCTACCGCAGCTACGGTGAGTTCGCGTACGGCGGAGGGAGGAAAGGGGTCCGCTCCCCAGAGGCCTTCAGGCGCAGGCTGGAGTTGATGGAGGTCACCGTCAAGAACAGCGCCTCCAGGGAGTACGACATGCTGGACAACGATGATGTCTACAACGATCTCGGCGGATTCAACGCCGCCGTCAAGGCCGTCTCCGGAAGGATGCCCATGTCCGTCATCGGATGTTCCGCGGACACGTCCAATCTCAGACTGAGGACCGTGGACGAGGAGGGGAGGTACATCTTCCGCAGCAAGGTCCTCAACCCCAAGTGGGTGGAGGGTCTGAAGCAGCACGGGTTCAAAGGTGCGGAGGAGATCTCCAACCTTGCGGAGTACGTTTTCGCATGGGATGCGACATCGGACATCATCGACCCGTGGATGTACCAATCCATGGCCGAGAGGTTCCTCTTCGACGAGGAGAACTCCGAATGGCTGAGGGATGCCAACCCCTATGCGATGTACGAGACCGCATCGTGGTTGCTCGAAGCTATCGGAAGGGGCATGTGGGAGCCGGATGAGGAGACCAGGAGGAAGCTGGAGCAGCTTTACATGGACCTGGAGGGCGAGTTCGAGGGGAAGGAGTGA
>CALYUZ010000183.1 GCA_945492685.1 uncultured Methanomassiliicoccaceae archaeon
TGGCCTCGGCGGACTGGATGCACTTGGTCAGCACCGAGTAGGCGTTGATCATGTCACTCTCGCCGACGATGAAGATGGTGTCGGTGTGGCAGCTGACGGTCTCCTCGATGTTGATGCCGGCGTCGGAGAGGTTGGTGATCAGGTATGCGATGACACCGCTGGTGTCGACGATCCTCTCGGGGGACTTGACGGCGATCTCCACAAGGTTCTCCCTGACCTTGATGATGTTGAACCTTCCGACGGTGTCCATGATCCTGTCCTTGAGCATGCGGTCCGCGATGATGGTGACTGCGGAGGCGGACTGGACGCACTGCATGATGGAGTTCTCGTTCCACAGGTCCTTGAACAGATTGTCCATCTTGTGAAGGACGGACCAGTCGTTCTTAGCGGTGACGATGCAGGTCTTCGTCCTCATCTCCAGCCTGCTGTCCTTGAGGATCCTGAGGATGCTGAGCTCGTGGTCGGTTGTGATGCTGAGCTTGGATGCGTAGCGGCGGCACGCTATCATGACGGCCTCCTCGTTGTCGACGCCGATGTCCTTCATGATCATCCTCGCCAGGGAGGAGTAGTTGATCAGTCCCTTGGACACGCAGTCCTTGATGCTCGGGTGGGCGTCGATGTACATCCTGGTCTTCTCGGCCAGACTCTCTTTCAGCATGCTCTTTGCCATGATTACAGAATGTACATAGTACTATTTCAATGTTCGAGGAGAGACAGAAAGAAAGAGAAAAGGTTTGAGGATGGGCCCCCGTGTCCCGTTCACTGAACGGATTCGCGGAGCAGCCCGGTGAACCTGTCCTTCTCCGCATCCGTGAGGATGAGCGGGGGGATCAGACGGACGGTGTTGCCGTGGCAGACGTTCACCAGCACACCGTTCTCGCGGCAGTGCCTCTGCACGGCTGCGGCGGTCTCGTTGGTGTCGGTCTCGACCCCGATGATCAGACCGTATCCGCGGACCTCTTTGATCTTGGGGGAGTCGATGGCCTTGAGATCGGCCATCCAGCGTGCACCCATCTCCTGGGCGTGCTGGACCAGGTTGTCCCTCTTCAGGATGTCGATGGTTGCGCATCCGGCGGTTGTGACCAGGGGGTTCCCTCCGAATGTGGTACCGTGTGTCCCGGGGGTCATGACGGCGGAGATCTCGTCGGTGGTGGTGACCGCTCCTATGGGGACACCGTTTCCGAGGGCCTTCGCCATGGTAATTATATCGGGAACGACACCGAAGTTCTGGATGCCGTACCACTGTCCGGTGCGTCCGATACCGGTCTGGACCTCGTCCACGATCATCAGGGCACCCTTGTCGGTACACTCGTCGCGGATGGTCTTGAAGAACTCTGCGGATGCCGTGCGGACACCGCCCTCCCCCTGGATGGGTTCCACGATGACTGCCGCCGTGTCCTTGTCGATCATGGATTTGACGGACTCGGGGTTCCCGTACTCGTAGTAACGGAATGCATCGCTGATCAGGGGCTCGAAGGACTGCTGGTACTTCGTCTGTCCGGTGGCACCCAATGCGGCGGCCGTCCTTCCGTGGAAGCCGTTCAGTGCCGCGAGGACCTTCCCGCGTCCGGTGTAGCGGACAGCCACCTTCAGTGCACCCTCGTTGGCCTCGGCACCGCTGTTGACGAACAGGGTGCGGTCGAGCTTTCCGGGGGTGATGGATGCGATCCTCTCTGCGAGTTTCGCCTGCTCCTCCACATGGTAGAGGTTTGACACATGGACCATGCGTGCGACCTGGGCCTGGACGGCCTCCACCCAATCGGGATGGGCATATCCCAGTGCATTCACTGCGATACCGGCGACCAGGTCGAGATACTCGTTCCCGGCGGTGTCGTAGAGGTTGCATCCCTTCCCGTGGGTGAACGAGAGGTCGATGCGACCGTAGTTCTGGAACAGATATTTGGAGCTCAGCTCCTTGACTTCATTGAATTCCATCTGGATCACTTCGTTATGATCGTTCCGTGGGGGACGTCCTTCATGACGTCCGACACGATGCTGCGCTGGTCCTTCCCGTTGACCATGCGCACCTTCGACACCCCTGCCAGGAGGGCCTTCCTGCAGGCCTCCACCTTGGGTATCATGCCGCCGGAGATCGTTCCGTCGGCTATCAGCGCGTCAACCTCCTCCAAGGTCAGGGAGTCTATCTTGGACGAGGGATCGCTCACGTCCCTCAGTATCCCGGGGACATCGGTTATCGCTATCATCTCAACGCATCCGACACCCGCCGCTATGCCTGCGACCATTGTGTCCGCGTTCACGTTCAGCATCTTCCCGTCCGCGTCCTTCCCTATGGGGTATATGACGGGGGTGATGCCCTGCTCGAGCAGGTCGTAGATCGACTGGGGGTCGGTGTCCTCCACCTCTCCAACGAGTCCGAGGTCCACCTCCTTCTCGACGCCGTCCTCGGTCACCTTCATCGGTGCCTTCCTCCTGCAGAGGGTGCAGAAGTATCCGGGGATGCCGATGGCCACGACGCCGCACTCCTGCAGGCAGGACACGACCTGTGCGTTGAGTCTCCTGAGGACGATCTCGGCGACCTCCAATGCATCCGCATCGGTGATCCTCATACCGCAGACCTTCTCCGGTACGAGTCCCCTCTTCTCCATCTCCTCGGAGATCTCGGGTCCACCTCCGTGGACGAGGATGATCTTCGCCCCGTCGGCGATGAGTCCGGCGATCTCCTTCGACAGGCGCATCATGTCATCCTGACCGCGGATG
>CALYUZ010000184.1 GCA_945492685.1 uncultured Methanomassiliicoccaceae archaeon
ACATGGAGTAGAACTCCCCGTCGAAGACGATCTTGTCGTAGATCTCGTCCGAGATCAGGGGGATGCCGTATTCGGCGGCGATATCTCCGATCTCCCTGAGGTCCTTCTCCTCGTACTCCGCACCGGTGGGGTTGTTGGGGTTGATGACCACGAGTGCCTTCGTCTTGTCGGTGATCCTCTTGCGGATCATGTCCACGTCGGGTCTCCAGTCCTCCTCCTCGATCATCCTGTAGGGGACGACGCTCCCTTCGTAGAAGTTGATGTACTGTGCGTATGAGGGATATCCGGGTCCGGGCACGAGCACCTCGTCCCCCGGCTCCAGGAACGTTCCCATGAGCATGTTGATGCATTCGCTCACTCCCGCGGTGACGTACACGTCGTCCGATGTGATCCTGACTCCGTGCTTCTCGTATTCCCTGTCAACGATCGCCTCCCTGAGGTCGAGGTTCCCCTGGGAGTCGCCGTATCCATTGTCGACCTCGTCGACAGCGGCCCTGAGTGTTGCCTTGAAGTACTCCGGGGTCTCGAAATCCCACTTGTTGGGGTCCCCGATGTTGAGGCTCAGAAGCTTCTTCCCGGCTTTGGCGGCCTCGGCGGCGGGGACTGTGACCTCACGGATCGCATAGTTCATTCCCAAAGACCTTCTGGATGCCTTTATCTTCGTTTTCATGGCAATCGGAGTTGCCAATGTTGAAAGGGTATATAATCACTATACTCGCACGCGCAAGGGGCGGACGACGGACGGTTTCCTGAGAAGATGGGATATCACCGTTACCATGTTGGATGGGTCACTGGAGGTCTCGGTCGCCAACCATTAAGAATCATCCTATGGATTCTCTGACAGTATGGCCATTCGGCCGGGTGATTACATGAGATACGGAAGAGCGGTCCTCCTGCTCCTCGCGTTGCTGTCGGTCGCCGTCTGCATACAGTCCCCGGGGGACGATGTCGACGGTGCCTACACCGAGGACGGGTTCGAGATCATCGTCTCGGACGGATACGGATATGTGAAAGGATACTACGGCCCCGTTGCGGACACCGTCGTCATCCCGGAGACGGTGACGGTGGACGGGAACGAGGTTACGATCGTCGGGATCGAATCCCTCGGATGTATGCAAGGGGTCAGGGAGGTCGTCATACCTTCGACGGTGGACAACATCTCCGTCTCGACGGAATACAGCGGTTCCGACACCCTGGAGTCGATCGTCGTCTCCGATGACAACCAGAACTACATCTCGGTGGACGGGATCGTCTACACTAAGGACATGGGCACGCTCGTTATGGTGCCCTCGGGGATCTCCGGCGAGGTCAACGTGCTCGACGGTACGGAGTACATCAACTCACGTTCGTTCTACAAGTGCGACAAGGTCACAGGGGTGGTCCTTCCGGAGAGCATCTCGACGATATACGAGTACGCGTTCGATGGCTGTTCCTCCTTAGAATATCTGGACGCCTCCTGTGCCGAAGACCTCAAGCACTACGCGTTCCAGGGTTCGTCGATAACGGACCTGGTCCTGGACGGAGACATTGCTCTTAGGAGCTACTCCCTCCTCAATCTGGCCGAGGGATGCACAGTCAGGTTCACCGGGGACGATCCGTCATACTACATGCAGGACGGTTTCGTCATCAGCAAGGAGAGGGGACAGGTCTACGCGTACACCGGAAGCATGGACCACGTCTGTGTCCCGGAGGGTGTGACGTACTTCTCGCTGCGCTTCGTCAGCGGATGTCATGTGGGCCTTCTGGAGCTGCCCTCCTCTCTGACGTTGTTGCTGTACACCGCCCAGTACATACTGGACATCGATGAGGTGGTCTCCCATAACGAGATCTATGCGATCGATGACAGGGGATACCTGATGGACTACAGGGACATATGGCAGTACCATGCAGTCGTCTGGGTCCCGAAGATCGAGGGGACCATGGAGATCAGCGCGGAGGACCACATCTCCAACATCTTCATGCTGCCCGAGGGCGTGGACATGTTCCACATCGAGGAGGGAGGATTGTATGTCGGGGGGACGACCCCCATGATCGTCATCGATAACATGGTGTTCTATGTCGCTCCGGCTTACGAGGGTGTGCTGGACATCGGCAGCTATTCCTACAGTGCCCGTATGCCCGCCTCTGGTGTGACGGGATTCATCGTGTCCGAGGACAGCAGGTACCATTCCGTGGACGAGAGGGGAATCCTGTACGATGCCTCCGGAGAGACCATCGAGGCCGTTCCCGCGGGATACAAGGGGGATCTGCTGCTGGAGGATGTGACCGTGTACTACGGCGCACTCACCGGATGCAACGGGATCGATGTGCTGACGATCGGAGATGGCGTCATCATGATGGATTCGCCCGACATCACGGTGAAGGAGCTGAGGTTCCAGGCTGATTTCGACCTCAGCAGCTGGGAGAACGTCGCCGCCGAAAGGATAGTCATCGACGGAGGTACCATGGTCGGAGGGTCGGGCAACCTCGTTTTTAGGGATGTCAACGGGGATCCCGTGACCATCGGGACGACTGGCCATCACGTGTACGAGATCGGTGACGATGGGTGTTATCGCGAGGTCGTCGACAGGGACATGTTCGGACTGTATGTCGCTCTGATCGCCGTCTTCGCCGGTCTGGTCGCTGTATCCTTCGCTTTCCTCAGATACGAGGAGTGAATCCCTTTCCAGAAACACATTCCCGACACCCGTTGGGTGCCGGGAGTACTTCTCCAATAA
>CALYUZ010000185.1 GCA_945492685.1 uncultured Methanomassiliicoccaceae archaeon
GCACATGGCCAGAAACGTGGAGGTCCTCAACGAGGTCGTAGATGCGAGTGTCCGTGAGCCCATCACAGGACTCGAGGACATGGCCGCTGATATGTGCAGGAAGCTCCTTGTCCACCATGAGTATGCACAGACTGCGGAGGTCAGCATCACCGCGGAGTACTTCCGCAACTCCAAGACCCCTCTCGGAAAGGACACCTTCGAGATCTACACACTGATGGCAGGTGGAAGGATCCAGCGTGACGGTCCCCTCGTCAAGAGGATCGGTGTGAAGGTCCTGGGGATGACCGCATGTCCCTGTGGACAGCAGACCGTTACCGAGATGCTCGAGTTCAACGGCGACATGCCCGTCATGACCCACAACCAGAGGAACGTCTGTACCCTCAACGTGACGCTTCCAGAGGATTGCAGCCTCGAGGCGGATGAGCTGATCGATCTCGTTCAGGATTCCTTCTCATCCCCCACGTTCGAGCTCCTCAAGAGGCCGGACGAGGGACAGGTCATCATCAACGCCCACAGGAACACGAAGTTCGTGGAGGATGTCGTGAGGGGTGTCCTGAAGAGATTCGTCGAGAGGTACACCGAACTGCCCGATGATGTCTACGTCGACGTCCTGAGCGAGTCCGAGGAGTCCATCCACAAGCACAACGCCTTCGCCGAGAGGGAGTCCACCCTCGGGGAGCTACGTGCGGAGAACTCCAACTGAAAATCATTTTCCCGATTTTCCGGTACAACCGAATGGAGGTCGGGTGGAGGGAGGTTCACTCCTCCGATTCCACCCTCTCCAGTTTCACATCCATAACGGATATGTCCGAGACGTAGACGTTCTCGGGACACTCCAGGTCATCCAGGCATCCGACCCAGTAGACGACCAGGCCAGGTCCGAAGAGCTGTGTGTACGGCACCAGCTGCTTCCTGGAGTTGAACCTGAACTCGGTGTTGTCCCCGAAGGAGGCCTTGCTCTCGACCCAGTAGATCTTGTGGCCATTGTACATCACAGGCTCGTCCAGGAGGCAGTCCGGGGTCTTGGTGAACTCCGTGCCGCGGAGGTCGTTCTCCGTGCGGTAGGTGATGCCCTGTCCGTCGAGCCACTGGTGGAGGAGGTCTTCGCCCCATAGTCCGCGCTCCCTCTGCCTGTCGTTGGCCTCGGGGGAGTAGACTATGTCGTTGGCAATGGCCTCGCGGACCTCGTCCGCAGTCTCCTCGCTCTCCAGGAGGTTAGGGTCGTGGATGTAGCTCCAGAACTCCTTCTTCGATGCCCCATCTTCCAGGAAGATGAACATGGCGGTGAGGATCGGAGGGAACCTGTACTTCTCCGAGAGCTGCATGATGGACTTCCCTTTGGTCCACTCCTTCAGCATCTTGGGGGTGTTCTGCTTTACCACGTAGAACCTCTTCTTGACCTCCCTGCTGGTCTTCTGTGTGAACAGGGTGTCCAGGAGCCTCTCGTCGTACCTGTCCGCAAGGGCCCTCACGTCCTTGGCGGTCCTCAGGCTGTTGTAGAGCTCCTTGTACTCCTCGTACTTCACCCTATCACTGGCCGAGGTTCTTGCAGAGATCCTCGACTGCGGAGATGACGACGTCCTTCACCATGGATGTGGGGGGACAGTAGGCGTTCTCCGAGCGCATGAGGAAGTCCTCCGCGGTCATTCCGTTGACGGCTGCGGCGGTGAGCCAATCGATGCGTCCAGTGGCTTCCTCGCCGGCGATGATCTGAGCTCCGATGATCCTGTGGGTGGTCCTGTCGGCAAGCACCTTGACCTTGAGCTCCTTGCCTCCAGGGTAGTACCTGGCGCGGGTGAGTCCCTCCGCTTTTCCAGCGACGACGTCGATTCCATACCAGGATGCGAGTCCGAGGGACAGTCCGGTACCTGCGATCTGCTTCTCCCCGATGACGCTCACCCAGGGGCTTGCGACAGGTCCAAACAGCAGTTTGTTGGATGAGACTGCGTTGTTTCCCGCGACGCGTCCCTGCTTGACGGCGGTGGATCCGAGCTGACTCATGGTCGCTCCGGGCATGATGGCGGACTCGCACTGCACAAGGTCTCCCGCCACGTAGATGTCGGGAACGAGGCGTCCTCTCCTGTAGGGCTGGAGGGTGGGTGCGACGATCAGTGCGTTGAGGCATCCGATGTCGAATCCTAGGGCCTTGGGGATGTCCAGGTTGGCGCGGATGCCGGTCGCGAAGATCATGATCTCGCAGGGGTACTCCTTGCCGTCGGCGGTGACGCTGGTCACCTTGTCGGTACCGTTCACCGATTGGATGGGGGCCTTCATGACGAACTTGATGCCCTTCTCCTCGAGGTGGGCCTGGATCTCGTCGGCCATGTCCTTGTCCGCGATACGGGGGATGACCTGGTTCATCATCTCGATGACCGTTACGTCTTTGCCCATCTCTTTCAGGGACACGGCGAGCTCGAGTCCGATGACACCCGCTCCTCCGATGACGACGTTCTGCGCGTCCTTGAGCGCGGCCTGGATGCTCTTACCGTCCCTGACGGTCCTGACGATGAAGACGTTGCCAAGGTCGGCGCCCTGTATCGGGGGGACGAAGACCCTTCCGCCTGTGGCGATGACGAGGGAGTCGTAGCTGTATGTGTTGCCGCCCGCGGTGACGGTCTTGGCGGCGTCGTCGACGGACTCGACCTTCGTCTTGGTGTACACCTTTATCCCGCGCTCCTTCTCGTAGAAGTCGGGTGTGTGCATGACGATGTC
>CALYUZ010000186.1 GCA_945492685.1 uncultured Methanomassiliicoccaceae archaeon
CTCGGACATGACGGCATGGTATTGATCAACATACTCTACTGCACCGCGGAGATGCTCATGTTCCTCTGCTGGATGGACTACGCCAACTCCGTGCTGGGATACAGATACCACTCCGGGAAGGGAGGCACATGGATCTCCGCCGTGCTGATCCTGATCTCCGCATGCTTCGGGATACTGTCCCACTGGTCGGACCTGTTCTTCGGGGTGGACGGTTCGGGAGTCCTCACGGAGGGGCCCCTCGGATTCGTCTACGCCCTGTACGCCGTGTCACCCACATTGGCCATCTGCATACTCATGGCGAGGGATGCTGTACGTGCGGACAACCGCAGCGAGAGGAACAGGCTCCTCACTCTGGCCGCATTCATAATCCCCATACTTCTGATCGGGATCTTCCAGAACATCTGGTACGACATCCCCCTCCTCGCCATGGCGATAACCCTGGACCTGCTTGTCATCTTCCTGATGATCCAGGACCAGCGCATCACCACGGACCCGCTGACCGGACTCAACAACCGTCCCCATCTGGAGGAGTACATGACGAGGACCTTTGAGGAGCATAGGAAAACGGGGAACGACGGGATGTACATACTGATCATGGACATGGACCGCTTCAAGTACATCGTGGACACCTTCGGCCACAGCACCGGTTCGGAATGCATCGTCAAAGCGGCGGATGCCATAAGGAGAGCATGCGGGAACGAATCGTGCTTCATCGCCAGCTACGGCGGTGACGAGTACATCATCGTCATGGAATCCGATGACAGGGAGAAGGTGGACGCACTGTGCGACCGCATCCGCTCGGAGATCACAGAACTCAACCGGGGACAGCCGTTCGAGATGCACCTGAGTATCGGGATCTCAGCCATATCGGACGGATACGACAACGTCCGCACGATGTTCGAGGCTGCGGACAACGACATGTTCGAAGCAAAGAACAGATTCTACGAGGAGACGGGATACAGGAGGAGGAAGTGAGATGGAGTTAACACTGACTGAGGCGATGGGAGTGTTCTGCTCCCTGGTCATCATACTCATGATACTCACGGACCGTGCGGGAACACTCAGGAAGAGGGGCACGGGGATGATACCCCTTATGATCTCGATGACGGCGTTCTGCATACTGTCCACGGTCATCGACATCGCGTTCGATCCAGACACCTCGATCGGAGATACGCAACTCCTGATCTACGCGATCCTGCATATAGTGGCATACTTCCTAACCGGGGTGTTCCTGGTGGGATTCTACATCGAACAGACAGATAACGGATGGGACGTGCGCAAGTGGTGGCTCGGTTTCGTTGCCGGAATGATCGTATTGGCATCATTCTTCATGATCCCGTTCGAACCCACGATGATTTTGATCCTCGCACTTGTCCTTGATGTCCTGATGGTCCTCCCGTTCGTCGTTGTCGGACTGGATTCCGCATCCAAGGCACACGGCGCGGACACCTACTTCGAGAGACGCACATACCTGATGCTGGTGCTGTTCACGATACCGATAATCCTCTCATTCGTACTGGACATATGGAACGATGATCTCCCGTTCACCGAGATCGGATTCACCGCAAGCATACTGATAATGATGATGAACCTGCAGAGTCAGACCATAACCCTGGATCCGTTGACACAGATAACCAACCGCAGCCAGTTCGAGAGGATCATCGGATCGAGGATGGGATCGGAAGAATCTGCAGGAAACCTCTACTTCGGCATCATGGACATGGACCACTTCAAATCGATCAACGACACATTCGGTCATTCCGAAGGGGACAAGGCCCTAATCGATGTGGCCGATATCCTGAAGAGGGCATGCGGGAACACCGGGGCCATAGTCGCAAGGTTCGCAGGTGACGAGTTCGTCATAATGTACGAAGGCGACCGTAAGGTACTCGACGGTGTGTGCGACAGGATACACGGATACTGCGACGAGGCCAACAGGGACAGACCATACCACCTGGGTGTCAGCATAGGCATAGTCAGATACGACGGTGGTGTGAGCTTCAGGGAGCTCTTCGAGATGGCCGACAGTGAGATGTTCCGTGTGAAGCAGGAACGCAGGAAAGACCTGCCCAAAGCGTGATGATGGAACCTTTTTAGATTGGAACTATCATCCAATACCATGGACTCCATCTTGATAGTGGCACATGGGAACCAATCCGGGGACAACAGCAGGACCGAGAGACAGGCCGAAGGCCTGAGGGAGATCGTCGGACTCCCGGTGTTCTGCGCGTACAGGAGGTTCTCCGAGGACAGGGTGAAAGCCGTCATGAAGAGGATGGCCGAACAGGGCCTGAGGGATGTGTTGGTGATCCCCATGTTCATGTCGGCAAACATGTACTCGGACTCCATCCCCAGGGCGATGGGCCTCAGGGATGCGGGGTCCTGCGGGATCTTCCGCGAGGATGACAGGGAACTGAGGTACCGCATCACCACCACACTCGGGGATTGGAAGGGGTCCGCAGACCTAGTCGCAGAAATGGCCGATGCCTATGGGGGTGCTGGTATCCTCCTGGTCTGCGGATGCTCGGACAAGGGTGAACCCGATCCGCTTGTCAAGAGGAGCATGGAGATCATCTCCTCCCGGGGACACAACGTGGAGTACTGCGCCAACACCAGGGACCCGGAACCCGGTGCAGAGGCCAGCGAGAGGATGCGCGTCGGAGGACCTGTGAGGGGCGTGGCCGTACG
>CALYUZ010000187.1 GCA_945492685.1 uncultured Methanomassiliicoccaceae archaeon
CAAAAGAAGATTGTGTGAAAAAATACAGATCCGAACTGAATTATGCCGTTACGTATCTCGGCTATTCAGAATGGCTAAAACACAAAGGGCAGTGACCCGCAGGCCGTTCCCCTTGGGGAAGGTTACTGCGAGTATGCTTATACCACTGCGATAGACTCGGTCATATTAAACGATAGTGATGCGACTAACACAACAGGAACAGTGAAGCCGAGACCTGCATAACCCAACATATCATCTGATCCGAATCACGATGTGCTATAGTTTCATCAGTGGGGATGCTCCCCTTCATCTCGATTACTTCCCTATGGGGTGCTGGATGTGACATCCCCAGCATATCAAAAATACCGTTCCAGCATCAAGATTAATATCACCCACCCCGATAACCGCAGCATGGACCTCTACGACAAAGACGTTGTGTCAATCAGAGATTTCACCAAGGACCAGATCGAGAGTATCCTGGACCTTTCACAGAAGATGGTTCCCTATGCCCTGGGCGAGAAGACCAACCGCGTCCTCGACGGGAAGATCCTGGGCAACCTTTTCTTCGAGCCCTCCACCCGTACCAAGCTCTCATTCGAGAGTGCGGCATACAGGCTCGGATGCGACGTCATCGACGTGTCCGAGATGTCCATGACATCCATATCCAAAGGGGAGACCCTGGCGGACACCATCAAGATGGTCGATGCATACTGCGACGTCATCGTCCTCAGGCACCCCTACGAGGGAGCCGCGAGACTCGCCGCCAAGTTCTCGGAGAACCCCGTCATCAACGCTGGAGACGGTGCCGGATCCCACCCCACTCAGACCCTCCTGGACCTCTTCACCATGAGGGAGGCCAAGGGATCCCTGGACGGACTGAACATCGTCCTGGTGGGTGACCTGAAGTACGGGAGGACGGTCCACTCCCTCGCAGACGCCCTGACCATGTTCGGAGCGAAACTCACACTGGTCGCACCCGAGAGCCTGCAGATGCCCGACGACATCGTTCAGCACCTAGAGGCCAAGGGATGCCATCCCACAAAGACCGCCGACCTGGACGGTGTCATAGACCAGGCCGACATCCTGTACGTCACCAGGATCCAGAGGGAGAGGTTCCCCGACCCCGCCGAGTACAAGAAGGTCGCCGGAACATACAGGATCGACAACGCCATCCTCAGGGAGGCCAAGAGCGACATGGTCGTCATGCACCCCCTGCCCAGGGTTGACGAGATCGCTCCCGAGGTGGATTCCACTCCCCACGCAAGATACTTCAAGCAGGCGTTCAACGGAGTGCCCGTGAGGATGGCACTGCTCTGCTCCATCCTCGGAGGTGAGATCTGATGACAGGAAACGCGAACATCAAGGAGATCATGCTGCCCCCCATCAGGAACGGGACGGTCATCGACCACATCACATGCGGACAGGCCCTCAACGTCATGAGGATCCTGAACGTCAACGAGAACAACATCGACTCCTCCATCAGCATCGGTATACACGTGTCATCCGAGGAGATGGAGTGGAAGGACATCGTCAAGATCGAGGACAGGGAACTTGACGCCAAGACGGTGGACAAGATCGCCCTCATCGCACCCGATGCGACAATCTCCATCATCAGGGACTTCTACGTGGCCGAGAAGTACAAGGTCCGTCTGGAGGACCATGTGGTGGGACTCGCCAAGTGCAGCAACCCCAACTGCATCACCAACAGGGGAGAGCCCGTCTCCCCCGAGTTCAACGTCATCGGAAGGCACCCTCCGCAGCTCAGGTGCTGCTACTGCGACAGGATGCTCACGAACATCTCCGACAACCTGCTGTGATCCGGATGAGGATACTGCTTATCGCGGGAATGCCCGGAGCGGGCAAGGAGGAGCTGCTCAACGTGGCCCGCTCCATGGGCATCCCCTTCCTCAGGATGGGCGACATCGTCAGGGAGTTCCACGCATCGTCCGGTGCCGAGAAGGAGGGACTGAGCGTGGGACAGGTGGCGAACCGCGAGAGGGAGCTCCACGGGAAGAACATCTGGGCGAAACGTGCCATCGAACGTATGTCCGGGGACATCTTCCTGGTGGACGGATGCAGGAGCATGGACGAGGTCCGCTCCTACAGGGAACTCAGCGACCAGGTGTACATCATAGCCGTCCACGCCCCGAGGATGACCAGGTACGAACGCCTCGTGGCGAGGGGACGCGACGACGCCCCCAACAACATGGAGGAGTTCGACGCCAGGGACGAACGTGAAATGGGATGGGGACTGTCCGATGTGATCGCATTGGCAGACCACATGATCGTCAACGACTCCGACCTGGATTCATTCAGATCCAAGGTGAAAGAGACACTGGAGATGATGAGGTGAAGTTCACCACCGCCCGTCTGTGCGGGGGGAAGGCCCTGATGGCCGTCTCCGCGGATGTCCTGGACATCGACATGGATGCGGCGGAATCATACTTCAGGGAACAGGGATGCGAGATCACGTCCAAGGACCCGATGATGCTCGTGTTCAGGTGGAACGACATGGACACCACCCTGTACAGCCAGGGGAAGGTCATGTTCTTCCCCCTTGAGGACAAGCAGCTCTGCATAAAATATGCGACAGAGATCCTCGAGGCCCTTGTCGGGTGAAACCAATTCCCCCACCACCTTCTTTCCCTTTTGGGAACGGAAGATATCTTCTCAATACCCTTTGAAGACCATATCCTCACC
>CALYUZ010000188.1 GCA_945492685.1 uncultured Methanomassiliicoccaceae archaeon
GATGCGGACACCAGATCGCCACCGACTACCTCCAGGAGATGGAGCGCTACATCAAGCAGAACTCCGTGAACCTTCCGGACAGGCAGCTGGCATGCGCACCCCTCGACTCCAAGCTCGGAGACGACTACTACAAGGCGATGTGCTGCGGTGCAAATTATGCATGGGCCAACAGGCAGATGATCACCCACTGGGTGAGGGAGTCCTTCGAGAACATCCTCGGTGATTCCGCCGAGAGCATGGGAATGGATGTGGTGTACGACGTGGCCCACAACATCGCCAAGAAGGAGAGGCACGACATCGACCGCCACCATGAGGATGTCCTCGTTCACAGGAAGGGCGCCACCCGTGCCTTCGCACCCGGAAGGTCCGAGATCACCATGAAGTACAGGGATGTGGGACAGCCCGTCATCATCCCCGGGGACATGAGCGTGGGAACCTATGTGCTCGCCGGAAGGAAAGGATCGATGGAGCAGACCTTCGGATCCTCCTGCCACGGAGCCGGAAGGAAGCTCTCCAGGAAGGCCGCCATAGACACGCTCACCGTGGACGGCGTCATGAAGGAGATGGCCGACAGGGACATCTACCTCAGGAACGGGACCACAGAGGGTGTGCTCGAGGAAGCACCTGAAGCGTACAAGGACGTGGACGAGGTCATCAAGGTCGTCTGCGATGCCGGACTCACCGCGAAGGTCGCGAAACTGACCCCCATCGGTGTCATAAAAGGCTGATCTCAAAAGATGGAGACGGGTGAACCGTCCCATCGACTCTCTTTTCCCAAAACCCTGCGTGCCGCACGTCCGACAGCTTCGCGATGCTGTTTCGGAGCGGAAATCAGAACGGCCCATCCGTAGGGGTCCCTGGACTGCAACGCCCTCGCCAACGGTGAGAAACGGGCGAGGGACCTGACCTTCCCCTCCGAATCGAGGATGGCGACGTCCGTCTTCCCTATCCTCATGTTGGACCTGAGACTCGATATGGGAGTGACCTCGGCACCGACATCGAACACATCCACGCCGGCATGGTCGGCGATCTCCTGCTCCAGCCTCTTCCTTCCCGTATCACCCGGATATTGGAGGAGAGTGTCCACAAGACCGTCGTCCACCTCCTCGCCGTAGATCACGAGTGCCTTCTTATCCAGGTCGCGGTTCAGTATGCGCCTCATGTTCCTCGCGGGACGGCCTCCCGATTCTATGAGCGATTGGACAAGGTCGGAATCCGTCCTGAGGAAGATATCCGACAGATCGATCCCGGACTCCTCCACCGCCTTCGTGAGCATCCTCTGCGCTATCCTCACGGTCTCGTGGAAGTAGACGGATGTGTACATCAGTGAACGTGACACCATCAAACCCTCCGCTGCCGTCACCCCGCGCCTCTGGATGACGATCCGATCGTTGTGGACCCTCATCGTGTTCACCAGACGCTCACAGTCTATCGCACCGTGGGTCATCCCCGTGTAATGGGCATCCCTCATCAGGTAGTCCATCTGGTCCGCATCCACCGGGCCGTGGATGATCTGATGTGCGTAGTCCTTGGACGGGAAGAAGCTGTGACCTCCGGTGAACATGTCGAGGCCCTCGTTCCTCGATTCGGGATACGCGATGAGATCGCAGACCTCCTCGGGGGATATGCCCTCCCTCGTCAGGATATCACCTATCGGACCGACGCCGTCGAGGAAATCATCGATCGGCAGATGGTTCGGGACCTTTCCCGTTATCAACGCCCTGGCGAGGTCCATGTGATCCATCCCGAGGGAGGATTCCATCATCGATTCCAGGGTGTGTGAGAAAGGCGGATGACAGATGTCATGGAGCATTCCCGCCATACGGACGGTGTCCCTGTCATCCACATCGAGACCGATGGCATCGGCCATCCTCCCGGCCAGATGATATGCTCCCAAAGAATGTTCGAAACGTGTGTGGTTTGCGCCCGGGAACACGAGGTATCCCAGGCCGAGCTGCTTCACGGACCGGAGTCTCTGCATCTCGTGGCGGTCCATGACCTCCATGAAGACGCCGTCGACGGATATGCTTCCGTGGACGGGATCATGGACCACCTTGGCTCTGTCCATGCGATCACTCGCCGGTCTTCCAGAGCTTGTCCCCCGCATAATGGAGGGACTTGATGGCCTTCCCGCCGGCCTTGGACTTGAGTTCGGATGCGGGACGCAGGGCGATACCGATGGCCAGAGGGACCAGGTTCTTCACGTCCCTGATCCAGACCATGTCGCCCTCCTCGATGGAGTCTTCGGCATCGGTGATACCGGGGCCCATGACATCGGCACCGTTCGTGACGAAGGGGACGGCACCCATGTCCACCGTGACGTACTTCCTGACGGGCTTGTACTTGAGGACCCCTCTCACGGTGAGGGTGGCCTTCCCGTCGTAGACGATTCCGAGGATGTCCTGACCCACGTAGATGACGTTGTAGTCGGAGCTCTCCGCCATGTCCACGGGATCGTCCTCGGAGAACACGGGAACACCCATGGCCTCCTCCAGCTCCTTGGACAGGGCCTTGATCTCCTTCGATCTCATCCTCTTCCTCTTCCTGATCATTATGTCTGCCATATTGTGTCCGGATATGGCCTCGGATGATATCATGATAGCGGTCGATGGGACCGTAATGTGAATCCTCCAACCCGACGGAATCTTCCTTCAACAGACCTTAAATAACGGTT
>CALYUZ010000189.1 GCA_945492685.1 uncultured Methanomassiliicoccaceae archaeon
TCTGTATGTTTCCGATTGCCTCATCGAAGGATGCTATCATCGGGGCAAACGAGAAGTTCACAAGATCCCCGACCGACTGCTTTATGTCACCCCATGCGTTTGAGATGTTCGTCAGGTGCTGCCTTGTGTCGGTCCTGGCAAGCTCCTCGGAGTATATCTGCAGGGACTCTATCACCCTGTCCACCGCTGCACCGTTCCTGAGTTCGGCACCCGTCAGGTCGGAAACGTCTATGCCAAGCCTCTTGAGCTGGGTGGTCGTCCCGCTGTAGGTGTTCATCAATGTGGTCATCGATGAATTGAGGTCCCTTCCGGTGACGTTGGAGAGGTACACCGCAGCCCTGGAGATACGGTCGATCTCATCGGATGACTTCCCCAGCGCCGCCAGTTCCGCGACCATCGTCTCGATTGAGTCCTTGCTCTCCAGGGTCTGCCTCGAGAGTTCGGATATGGTCCCGCTCACCTTGTCGAAAGCCTCTCCGCCTCCGAGCGCTATCTCCAGCTGCCTGTACTTCCTGTCCGCCTCCTCGAAGTCGGAGAAGCATCCGTAGACGGCATCCCCCAGTTTCTTTACTGATGCAGCTACTGCGGTGAAGCCCAGTGCGTTCTTCAGCATTGACCCCATCTTGAGGGCGGCACCCTCGAGTGACGACAGGGAGTTCTTCGCGGAGTTAACCGCCCTGGATATGTTGTCCTCCGCCTTGATTATTACCTTGGCCTGTGCCGCCATGCCGCCTCCTCATGCGAAAAAAAGGACCGTCCCTCATCGGAACAGTCCTGTCATTTACCCTTTGCCTTTATTCTCTTCATCCTGTCCGCAAGGTGCTTGCGGTAGTTCAGCTGTATCAGCTTTATGACCTGCATCGTCATGTAGGGCTGGTCAGCCGCGGAGCCGGGGAACGGAAGGGACCTGAGGTCCCCGGTCTCCGAGTCCACTATCGGAAGGAACAGGTCCGTGACGTATCCCAGCCACCTGCCGTTCTCCCGAAATATCTGCCTGCTGTTGCGACCTGCGAACACCTCCCGTGATACCGACGCTATTGCCCTTCGGTCTTCCTCCCCCGGGTAAAAAAAGATGCGGACGAATACTCCCCTATGACCTTGCCCGAAAGGTCCATCCTCTCGAACACAAGGGATGAAAGCGCATCGTTTGTCATCTTCTTCTCCTCAGTCTCGTAGAAGTTGTGCTCCACGATTATCTTCGGAAGTACATCCCTGAAGAACACCAGGAGTTCCTTCTGCCCCTTGGAATATGCATCCCTGAGTTCCATCATCTCCAATGTAGGGAGTTCCCTCAGTACGATGTATGCGTCCTCATCGTTCTCCAGCCCCACTTCCTTCCCTACGTTCACCCTTACTGTCTGAAGGAATGCTCCGTAGTCCCTCTTCTGTACGAACATTGCCTGGTCCTCCTTATACGGTCTCCGACGATGTGTCGGTTATCTTGATTGTGAGAGGCTCGATGCTCCCCACCGAAAGTGCCTCTCCCTCGACGGATGCAGTAAGCGCACCCGTGCCTCCCACCGATGCATCCACGCTGGATATGCTCACATGGGGCATGTATATCTCATACTTCTGCTTCTCCCTGTCGGAGGATGTGAAGAGGAGCCGCACCGAGACGTTCTCCTCGCTTACGAGGTATCTGTCCCTGAATGCATCCACATCGCCGCTGTAAGGGATCTCGAACGATATCGTCACGCTCCTCTGTGCATGCTGTGGCTGGCCGGCATAGAGTCCCGAGCCATAGGTGCGTGGCGCATCCTCCAGGGCGTTGTCGACCTTGAATGTGGCCGATGAGATGTCGAACACCTCGTCCCCGACCTTGAACACGGCTGAAGTGCATCTGTAGGCGGGTATTGTGAATGTCGAAGCCCCTGCGCTTCTCTCCCCTGCCTCCTCCTTGACACCCTTTATGTCGACGGAACCCTTGACGTAGTCCCCCGCCGCACATTCCAGGGTGAATGCAGAGACCGTCACACCCGCATACTTCTTGACCGATGCCTTCCTGTCCACCAGCAGCGTGAGGCTCGGAAGGTTCTCCGCCGGTCCGCAGAGGTTGAACTCATGGGTGTGTGTTCCTTCCCCGGCGTTCTCCGTGTGCTTCTCATCGCCACCGAGTGCCGCATGTGTCATCAAGGCCGCACCCTCCGGACGGAGTATGAAGCTGAAGGAACCGTCCACCGTCACTCCCAGGAGGTCCCTGGTCTGTGGGGTCTTCGATGCCAGGAGGGAGCCTTCGTCGCCCTTCTCCACGCTCACCGAAACGCTCTCTGCAGTTATGTCCACAAGTGTGGATGCCTCGGCTGCAGTCCCGAACGCATCCTCCTTTCCTATCCGGAGCGACGCCCCGGAGCCTGTCAAAAATGCCATGTTGTCTTCTCCTTTAGAATGTCCTGTCCCACATGATTCGCACCGTCGCCTCGATTGCGGTCATGGTCTTCGATGCCGTGACGGCTGGATAGTAGTCCATGTCCGTCACCTCCGTATGGTCGACGAAGCCCTCGAGGCCCCTGTCCGAATGGATGAGCGAGCAGAATGCGGTGAAGTATCCGAAGACACGTCTTATCAGCACCTCGCTCTTCGCCCCCTTCGTGAGAATCGTCACAGTGAGGTTCAGCGTAGCCTGGTCGCACGAGAGCGACATCTGCTCGAAGTTCTCGCAGTCGGGTTGG
>CALYUZ010000190.1 GCA_945492685.1 uncultured Methanomassiliicoccaceae archaeon
TCATGCAGGTGCCCAAGGACTACCATCATGACGATCCCGTCGCACATGCAGCCTCCGTCAGGGATGCCCTCGGGCTTCCTGAGGATTCAGTGGGGATGATGACAGCCGCCGAGGTCGACTATGTATTCAATGTGAAGGGCTCCGAATACGGAGGGGTCCATATGGATGCCGTCGCCACCGCAGGTCTGAGCAATCAGGTGGTCGCCGGAGAGGTCCTCGAGAACTGGTCCGAGCGTCATGAGCTCTCGTTGAAGAGGGCTGCGAGGATGCTCGCAGGTACGATAAACATCGCGATCATATCGTCCGTTCCCCTGACGATGGAGGGGAAGGTCAACCTCATGATCCCATTGGTGGAGGCGAAGTCCGCCGCCCTTGCGGATGCGGGATACAGGGAGACAGGGACGACATCGGATTCCATGGCGGTCTTCTCACCGATGGGTGATGACCACGTAACTTACACCGGGACGGGATCGGATCCCGGGATAGCCGCTGCAAGGTCTGTGAGGGCAGCTGTCGGCTATGCGCTCCGTGTCCGCGGAGAGCATCCGGTCATAGAGGATCCCTATAGGGTCCTGGATGGATTGGGTTACATGGACCGTCTCAGGTCCGCGGCCATGAGGGCCGATTCTCCTGATCCAGATATCGCAGTCAGGAGGGTGCTGTCGAGGGATGACGTCTCGTCCTCTCTGGACATCATCATGCATGTATCCGCCCGTGTGGACTCCATGTCCGCGGACGGTGACCGTCGTGCGAGGAAGGTCCTCGACACGGTCACCAGAGGTCTCTTCGGCATCGGGCTGCCGGAGGAGGGAGGCCTCATCGATGCCTATGTGGAAGTGTTGGCATCGCTGATAAGGAGGAATGAGAATTGACAGATGAGAAGACCGAGGGTACGAGCACCCTATCCGCATTGCGCGGGATGGTGTCGTTCTTCACCCTCTGGCATCTGGACATCACACAGAGGGATATGGATTCCATGGAGCAGAGGTTCCATGCCGTTCCCATCGTAGGTGTGCTGTTCGGTGTGCTGATCCTTGTGGAGCTGGTCCTGCTCTCCGAGATGCAGAGATGTCTCGGGATGGGCTCCGGAATGCTGAATGCGATCACGATAATGCTGACGGTGTATGCTGGAAGCAAGTTCATCCATTTCGATGGACTGACCGATTTCGGAGACGGTATGATCGTCTCGGGTCAGAAGGAGGACCATGTCCGTGCACTTAAGGACACCCTGGTAGGTGCCGGAGGAATAGGTGTCGCATTGATCGTGACGCTCACATCGTTCTCCATCTACTCCATGGCGGGATTGGTTTGCCTGTTCATAGCGGCACCCCTGACCGAGGTCCTGGTGAAGAACGGCATGGTGTTCGCAGCCGCATTCGGAAAGCCCGGGAACGGTATGGCCGGGAGACAGGTGGCGATGACCACCCGTGATTCGGCTATCAGGTCCATTGTGGTGAGTGTCGTCTGCGGAGGTCTGATGCTCATCATCGGGTCGCTTCTCTGCGATATCATTTGGAACATGGGCCTGGAGCGGATGGTCGTCGCAGGTGTGCTCCTGCTCGTCGTCGGTCTCATCGTTTCGTCAGTTGTCGGATGCATCATGGCAAGGACGGCCAACAGGAACTTCGGAATGGTGAACGGGGATATCCTCGGTGCCACCAACGAGATCTCCAGACCGGCAGTCATGTTCTTCATGATCCTGATGTTCTCGATCTACATGGTGGTGTTCTGATGCAGGCATTGGTGAATGCCGGTGGCAAGGGTACCCGTATGGGGAAATGCGGTGTGGAGAAGCCGATGCACCTCGTCGGTGACAAGCACACCGTGGAGAGGGTGATCGATGCACTCTCGGGATCATCCCACATCGACCGTGTCCTGGTGTCAGTGAGCGACAACACCCTGGAGACCGAGAAGTATCTGAACAGCATCGGTGTGGAGACTATCCGCACCTCCGGTGAGAGCTTCATGGACGACATCCACGAATCGTTCAGGAACATGGAGGGGGATTACATCCTCACATGTCCCTCGGACCTGCCTCTTCTCACCACAGAGGTCGTGGATACCTTCATAGAGTACTTCGTTCCCGGTACGATGCAGTCGGCCATCGCGGTGGTGGACGAGGAGACCGTGAGGAGGGTCGGCATCACGCCTTCCTACACAAGGGAGTCCGGAGGCAGGAACTGGGTCCTGTCGGGACTTTGCATAATGAACCGCGAGGGTACCCTCAGGGGTGATTATCTGGAGGAGTACCTGTTCGAGACCAACTGGCCCGAGCTCGCCGTGAACATGAACACACCCAAGGAACTGGATCTCGCCAGGTCATATTTCAGGGAGTGATCCCACCACAAACATCTTCACTTTTTCCTCAAAATGATATAAAATGGTTGATAAGGGGTTTAGGAAGGGCCTCACTCGAAGCCCATTATGCCCTTGTAGATCTCGTGGACCTTGTCCTCCAGGTCCTGGCAGGTTATCCTTCCGGAGGATTCGATGATCGCTCCCACGGATGCACCTCCGCATCCGACACCCTCCTTGATGAATCCCCACTCGTAGGCCTGCAGTCCCTCGTAGGGGCTGTCGCTGTAGTCCACGTTTACGTAGATGATCGGGATATGGGGTGATATCGAATCCATGATCTTCTGCATGTTGGAATTG
>CALYUZ010000191.1 GCA_945492685.1 uncultured Methanomassiliicoccaceae archaeon
CGACGGGGTCGATGTCACGTCACTCTCGGAAGAGGAGCTCCATGAGGTCTACGGGTTGATCCCTTGCGGATATCTCGTTTTCGACGATTCCCGCCAGGGAATGATCCTGAAGGCCACCGATAGGGCAAGGGTGGTGATAAGCCGTGAATGATCCATATGTCATCTGGATACAGGGCGATGACGAGGGCCCCTACCCCTACGATCTAGGGGATTACGGCATGAGTGGAACCGCCGAACTGGAGTGCCGGGGAGGTTTTCTCATAATAAGGGGGCTTCCGGATACGGATATCGGGATGTTCATTTCCTATCGTCTGTACATCAGGTTCATTGAGGAGCATCGCGATGGGGCGGATGATGTGTCCCGCGCGGTTTTCCCCGTCAGGACCAGGGATGAGCACACCTTTTTGGGTGACATCCAGTCGTTCATAGAAAGGAGTTCCAGGTCCATGGGGGCAGTCATCAAGATGGCCGATTATGCCGATGACATGAGACACGTGATGGACCTCTCCACCCGTATGCTCGGAAGGATGAGGGATTTCGTCGGATCCCTCGGCGATAGGATCTCCGACGAGCGCTGGGAGGATATGCTCCACGGCATCTCGGTCGGAGAGAGCTATCTCAGAAGTTTAAGGGGTTTCTTCTGAGGGGTTCACTGCCCCTTCAGTTCTTCGATCTGTTTCTTGAGGTCGGCGATCTGCCTCTCCAGTTCCGCGATCTTCTCCTTCATCGGATCCGGGAGGTCGTTGTGGTTCAGGTCCTGGTCATTGGTCCTCACACCGGCGCGTCTGACGATCCTTCCGGGAACGCCGACCACGGTGCAGTCGTCGGGGACGTCCTTGAGGACTACGGATCCGGCACCGATCCTGACGTTGCTGCCGATGTTGATGTTCCCGAGGACGCATGCGTTGCATCCGATGACCACGTGGTTGCCGATGGTGGGGTGTCTCTTCCCCTTGTTGAAGGAGACCCCGCCCAGGGTCACTCCCTGATAGAGGGATACGTTGTCGCCGATGATCGCGGTCTCACCGATCACCACTCCGGTGGCGTGGTCGATGAAGAACCTCTTCCCGATGGTGGCCCCGGGATGGATGTCGCAGCCGGTGAGCTAGTGGGCGATGAAGTTCCTCTCCCTCGCTTTCTCCTTCCCGCCGGCGAGCCAGAGCTGATGGCTCTCCCTGTACATGCTGACGGCCTGGAGGCCGGTGTGGTACTTGATCGCGTCGTTCTCATCGACGATCGCGGGATCCTTCTCCATAACTACTGCCAGGTCGTCGGGGTCAATGATCATCTTATCAACTCTCTCCATAACAGCCAGATTATAAATCCTCACTGCTCGAACTCCTCGTTCCTGGCGAAGTTGACGGAGGGACAGGGTCCGAAACAGTCCTTGCAGAAGATGCACTCGTCCTCGTGGATCTTCACCTTTCCATCCTCCATGTACAGGGCCTTGGGCGTGCATCTGGCGGCGCAGAGTCCGCATCCGACGCACTGTTCCGCACGGACGATCACCTGGAACGCATGGTCCATCTCCCTCCTTGCGTCGTCCTCGACGTTGGCCTTGGAGATGATGGAACCCTCCCTGTAGATGGTCAGGTAGTTGGCGGAGATGTACTCCCCGTTGGGGTCCGTCTCCACGACCCATCCCAGGGCATGGGCGAACGGCCTGACCTTCTCAAGGTCGATGGGTCTCGAGAGTGCGGCCTCGATGCTGTATCCGATGACGCAGGGGGAGTACCCGTCCTGGACCTTGATGGTGAGGGGTCCTGTCTCAGGTATCTTTGTCTGCTTTGTGAGTTCGGTGACCTCCCTTCCGGAGATCCTCTGGACCTCCTCCCTGATGGACTTGGGTGCGTTCTTCCATCTCCACAGGCCGTACTCCTTCCACTCCTTGGGGAGTCCGCGGTCCTCCATGTACTTGTCGAGGTACTCGTCCCACTGGTCCCATCTGGCGCTGTTCCCGGCGACGATGTCGAACTCGGCCAGGTCGGAGGCGGGGCACAGGAAGCAGCCGATCCTGTCCAATCCGCGGGTGTACCATACGTTGAAGGGCTCCTTCTTGTAGAAGATGTACAGCCACACGTGCATGGCGGACCAGTTCTGGATGGGGGAGGCTCCGACCTGTCCCGGGGTCCAGGGATTCCTCCACACGCGGGGTTTGGAGTTCCTCGCCTCGGACTCGTACTTCCTCTGTCCGATGAAGGACAGCACACCGTCGGGGAAGTTCTTGGTGATCGCACCGACGGTGGGTCCGAGCTTGTTGGTCTTGCAGCACCACCTGTAGTCCTTGGCGGGAGGTCCGAAGTACACGAGGTTCCCGAAGAAGGCGTCTGTGGGTGCCTTCTCCTCTATGAGCTTGAGGTTGTGCCTCTGGCAGACGTCGTGCACATGCTGCACCGTCTCATCGAACTCCAGTCCGGTGTCCACGAAGAGAACGGGAAGGTTCAGTCCCGCATCGATCGTCAGCAGGAGAGACACGAGGCTGTCCTTACCTCCGGAGAACGAGACAATGGCGGGAAGGTTGTTCTTCTCGATGGTGTTCCTGATGAAGCCGGTGGCCTCCTCCACCCTCTTCTCGATGACCCCCCTGTTGGCCTCAACGACCTCGTCCCAGGTGTGGGGCTTGTCGGACAGGTCCCTGAACTCCTCCGGTTTGTA
>CALYUZ010000192.1 GCA_945492685.1 uncultured Methanomassiliicoccaceae archaeon
CCCTCAGATGGAGGGGATCCTCATTCTCGTGGATGTAGATGTATGAGAACAGGAGGCATAGGACCACGACCACCGTTGTGATCGCGGCGATGACACCGTTCCTGCCAGGTAACTTGAACTTCATGCATGGAGGATGACGGTATGGTGTTGATAATCCTGAGCGTAAACCGACCGCGTTATAAATTCACCGACCGATTTGTGATCATGGACATACGCGGAAAGATCACAAGGAACATGGGTGTCGCAGCCATCGCCACAGTGGCGGTGGTGGCGTGCCTGTTCTTCTCCTACCTCTCCATCGGAGAAACCGATGATGGAGGACTGCCCAGGACCGTGGAGGAACTCGGGGACTTCGTGGAATACGGGGCCTGGAGAGACACGGACGAATACCTGGAGTTCAGGATCACCCTGGTCTCCATGGATGATGGGAAGGCGAGGGACATGCTCGAGAGGAACGGTGAATTCATATTCACGGTAACGGCGGAACCGGAACTGATCTCGAATCTGGCCGTCAAGGACACCTCCGGGATGGATCCCGTACGCCAGGAGTACTTCTCCACCATCGGCGGGGACATCCTGTGCGATGTCTATGTGGATGACACAGGCACATACCTCGTATCGGACGGACTGATCGTCAAGGGAGAGACCGTATCCGGAACCTACATAGTGTACTCCACATCGATGGGTCAGGAGAAGGCCCCCGGAACGGTCTCCGCACGCAGTGACCTGATGCCGAACGACTACATCGCGGTCAAGTATACAACGGGCGAGAGCACCACCGTGATGGTCGACGTCATCGATTCGGTGGACGGGGACACCGTGGACATCTCGGTGATCGAGTACGTCCGGAACGGTAACGTGACCGAGAGGACGGAGTACAATGAGGAGTACGGTGTCGGGGAATACCTGGAGAACTTCTTCCTCAGCGATGACACACAGGGAGGATGGACCACCGATGGCAGTATCGTCCTCCTACCGACCGCCATGGGAAACGTCCTCTGCAACCCCTACACCCTCGACGGATACAGGATGTGGGTCGGAGTCGAGGACAACCTCGCATACCGCATAGACTACGGAAACGGCTTCACGACCACCGTCATCGGAACATCCCTGATTGGGGACGCACCGTCCGGGTTCGACAGGTCCCCCGCAAACACCATCGGGGAGGGATTCAGCGACACACGGAGCATCATAAAGGTGAAGACCGACGGGGACGGGGTGTTCCTGTTCACCTCCGACACGGCCATCCGTCACGTGGAGAGCATCGATGACGGAGCGGCGGAGGTTTCTATCGTCTCCCTCCCGTGGGATGACAGGACGACGACCACTCTGGATGTGGAGGAACTCTCCGGACGTGTAGACATCTCCGAACTGGGGGAGATATCCGGAGTGGCCGTGTTGAACACCGCATTCGGAACGAAGCTGTGCCTCATCACATCCGACAAGATGGATAATGTGTGGTCCGAGAGCGAGGTGGATGTGTTCAGCGACGTAGAGTACATGTCTGTCATCTTCTCGGACGGGGGTATGGCCTATCTGTACCTGACCGACTCAGACGAGGTCTGTAACGACCGCACATACGAAGGACCCATGCCTGGAGATGCGTTCATGTACCGCTGCGAAGACAGCAACGGGGAGGTGTTCGATGAATTGTACTGCGTGTACTACTATGACGGGCTGTACTACGTCGCCATGGACTCGGACGGATTCAACCTGAAGGGCGGAATTGACGATGACATGAGGTACATCGGCACGGAGACCGTGACCACCGCCTTCGGGGAGATGGAATGCAGGGTCTATGAGGTGCACAGGGACTACGACATGGTCAGGAACGTCTACATGGCCGACGGATTCGTCTATCCGGTGTACTTCGAGTACACATACGAAGACTACAGTCAGAAGGGTGAGATCGTCTACATGTCGACGATGTGAACACCTGGAAAAACCTGCGTCCGGGATCTCCCGGAACACATTCATGAAATCTTTTATGAGACCCGCCGGGGAGTTCCGACGGGTCTGTTTTGATATTATCTATCCTCAGTTCAGGACGTCGGACATGGCGTAGACGGTTCCCTTCTTCTGGGAGACCACCCACTTGGCCGCGAGGACAGCTCCACCGACGAAGATCTCCCTGGAGTGGGCCTGGTGGCGGATCTCGATCCTCTCGGAGTTGCCGATGAACATGACGGTGTGGTCACCGACGATGTCCCCTCCCCTGATGGCGTGGATACCGATCTCCTTTCCGCGGGGGCAGACACCCTCGCGTCCGTAGACGAACTCCTTTCCGCCCATGGCCTCGCTGATGATCTCCGCTGCGGTGACGGCGGTCCCGCTGGGGGCATCCTTCTTCTGGTTGTGGTGGGCCTCGATGATCTCCACATCGTACGCATCGCCGAGGTACTTGGCAGCATCCCTGATGAGCTTGAAGAAGACCCCGACACCGATGGAGTAGTTGGATGAGATGACGGCAGCGACGTTGTTCTCCTTGACGGAGGCGGCGATATCGGCCTTCTGCTCGGGGGTCAGTCCGGTCGTTCCTATGATGAGGTTGACACCGGCGGCGGCTGCGACGGGTGCGTTGGCGACGGTCGCGGGTGCGATGGTGAAGTCGATGAGGACGTCTGTCTTGGAATCCTTCAGGACCTGGG
>CALYUZ010000193.1 GCA_945492685.1 uncultured Methanomassiliicoccaceae archaeon
AGAGAGGACGTGAGGAACGGAATCCACGGGGACACCGACTCCGGCTACGCATGGTTGCTGCTGTGCGAGCTGATAAACTCCGAATCCGACCCACAGGGGAACCTTGGGATCATGAGGGGAATGGGGCTCGCGTACGAGGGCGACGACGACTCCAGACCGCTGATCAGACAGACATACCTTGAATATGCCATCGTGAACGGGATCGATGCCATAGACCCCTCGGTGAGACGCAACGCGACATCCATGAGCATGGCGATGACCGCGCTCCTGGACAGGGACATGGACACGATAGATGATCCGGAGACCCTGCTGAACATGGCCGGGATCAAACACAGGACGATGAGGACGGACTTCGACCATGACTGTGCCGGGATAGTATGCGACGTCCTCAAGAGGATCGATGCCATGAACATCAACGACGGGGGCCTGTTCGGCATATGCAAACTGTCCATGTATCCCCAGAACATCCATCCGTTCACCCGCCTCAAATACTACGGAAGACAGCCAAAACAGGTGTACGAGTTCGTGGACTACGATTCTAACCCCGTTTTCGTCAGGGGCATGTACGAACTGTGCAAGTGCGTGATAAACCACGTGAGGAGGCACAGGGGCAAAAATGCACAGCCCGAGAGGTTCGAGGGGTTCGGAGGGGACTACACCAACGTGGTCATCTCATCCGTTGAACAATGGTTCAGCCCAGAGGACAAGGTGGTGTCGGACAGATACGGCGATATCGTCCTGGACATGGATGCGGTCGACAACGCCGAATCCGATCTGAGGAGCGTGACGGAGATGATGTCCACAGACCATCAGGAGACCGGATACGATACGATGGTGGTGGAGACGGATGCCACAATGGATGACGACCCGTGGACATCCCTGGTGATGTCAATGACGGCCACGGAACTCGACCTCCTGAGGTCGCTCCTTCATGGGAAGGGAACGAGCATGGATGTGCGTACCGTGGAGTCGATCAACGCCAAGGCCATGGACACTGTGGGTGACACCGTGATCGATGACGGTTCCGTTGTGGATGACTACAGGGAGGACCTCGGAAGGGTGCTGGAGGGATGATTTGGCCCAACCCGACTACATGAAGTACATCACGTTCAGACCCGGTGCCGACCTGAAGGAGCAGATGGAGAGACACTGGAACGACCGCGGCAGGTCGGACTCCGTCAGGATGGCCACCGACTACCAATACCCGGACTACGATGTCATGGGCACCATACCCCTGTCATACTATCTTTTCTGGAGACAGGAGCTCCAATCCGGCAGGATGCAGAGGGGGTGTAGGGGATACTGGTTCCTCCGCATGGCCGAGATGGCCAACATGGACATGGAACCCTCCGAGGTGAGGAGGGAGTGCATCATGCTCACGAACGAGCACAGGGGCCACTGGCCGACTGACCCCTGGAGGTTCCTCGTCGACTACCAGCTCTCGCACGGCGGGAACTTCGACTTCCCGTGGATATTCCCGAAGGGGGACACGGGGAACATGGCGTTGGCAGAGGTCCTGTCATATCCGCCAGGACCGTTCAGCAGGCAGTTCGTGGCCAGGTTGATGGAGGATTCCCTGGACGACAGCTCGTACGCGGACAGGGTCACGCCCCTTGTGAACGCGGCACTGACCGCGGTGGGGGACCTCCTCCACTCCAAGGGGACGGGGATCCTGGAGGAGTTCGGAAGGGGGAGGATACTGCGCCAGCACACGGTGTTCGGGGAGATCCCGTACTTCGGCGAATGCAACTACATGGTGGAGTTCACCGACATCGACCCCAACGGGAAGATGGGCGACTTCCTGGACGGGATCGTGAGGGTCGCCGCCGACAGGTACCTCACCGAACAGGGACGCCCCCCGCTGAGGATCCCGTCGGTGATCACCAAGGAGATGAGACGGATCATCGACGAGTATCTGGAGGACATGCCGGCGATCGACAGAGGACCGAAGACCCATGATGCTGTCATCACCCCCATGTCCGAGTACATGTCCGGTAACGATACCCGTCCGGTCATGCTCCACGACCCGTCCGCATCCGATGATGCCCCGGACGGGAGGCTCCCGGAATGGACCAGGGAGTTCCGTGACATGGACGACAGGCTCTGCGGATACCTCCCGTCCGGACACAGGACCCCGGACCACGGGATGCTAGAAGGTGGGAGACTGGACTACTACATCTTCTGGAGGAACGGGGTCAGGGACGGTAGGTTCGGCACCACGGACCGCGGGTACATGTGGCTCATGCTATGCGAACTTGTGAACGACCCCGATGCGAAGGGTGCCATGGAGACCATCATGGGACTGCATAGGGCCTACAGCGTTGATGACACGGAATGCCTGATCGGAAAGACCGCCATGTTCATGGCGGACACGAACGACCTGGACATCCCACACACGTCCATCAGTGACGGGAGCGCATCCATCGGCAGAGTCATGAACTAGATATGCAACGGACGCCAGGGATACATCGACCGCAGCAGCCTGGAGATCCTGGCCCGTGCAGACGGCAAGAACCCCATACCCGACTTCGACGATGCCTGCACTGAGATCCTGAACAAGTCGATCCCGCAGATAGAACAGATGGTGAGGTCCAGGAACAGGGTCACGGGAGGGATCTGCGGATACTACAGG
>CALYUZ010000194.1 GCA_945492685.1 uncultured Methanomassiliicoccaceae archaeon
TTGATCTTGTTGCGAGTGAACTCGCCCATGACTCTCTGCATGACGCCGAACTCGTTCTTCACAATCAGGGAGATAACATACATGCCATTACACCGGATTGCGCACTCGTGTGCGCATATAGATAACTTGCGACATTGTCGTCAGAAATCGCCGGATACGGGTGATACCCACATCCAGACGGCCAGAAATGACAACAGCAGGGCAGAAACGACACCTCTCATTCGATTCTATTCGAACATAATCGTTCAGAACGAAAGAAACGAACAGATGAGTCGATCATACCGAACCGCATGATCCCAATATCTCATCGACCGCTTCGGAGAACGACTTCTGAGGCCCGACCTTGATTCCCCTGCAACCGAGACGCCTTCCGAACTCTATGTCCTTGTCGTGATCGCCGACCATGAACGAACGTTTCACGTCGATACCGTACTTGGCAACGGCTTTCAGACCCATTCCTATCTCAGGCTTCCTGCAGTCGCAATGGTCATCCGGGGTGTGGGGACAGTAGAAGATGTCATTTATGCGACCTCCGCCGGCCTCGATGCTGCGGACCATCTTGTCATGGACCGCGGCCAACGTGTCCTCATCGAAGTAACCGCGACCGAGCCCGGACTGGTTGGTTATGACTATCACGAGGAAACCCGCATCGTTGAGACGCCTGATGGCCGCAGGCACATCGGGATAGACCTCGAATGCATCCGGGTCGCTGCAATAAGGAATGTCCTTGGCGAGGGTGTCGTCACGGTCGACGAAGACCGCCTACTGACCGAACATCTCCCTCTCGACGATGCCGCATATGATGTGGTTGGCGCAGAGGTACGCCTCCTGGATGCGGGGCGTCTCCTTCGAGGGGATGACCACGGGACAGTCGACCATATCCTTCATGACACCGCCGTCACCTGTGAAAGAGATGGTCTTCGCACCCCTCTCCTTGGCTGCCTCCAGGGCAAGGATGACGTTTTTGGAATTGCCGGATGTGGACATTCCTACCACGACATCGCCCTTCCTGCAGTTGGCCTCGATCTGTCTCTTGAAGACGAGGTCGTAGCAGTAGTCGTTGCCGATGGCGGTTACGGGTGCGATGTTGGAAAGACAGATGCTGGGCAGCGCAGGACGCTCCATCATGTACCTGCCGGAGAACTCCGCCGCGATGTGCTGGGCATCGGCAGATGAACCGCCGTTCCCCATGAAGATGATCTGTCCCCCGTTCCTGAACGACTCGATGATTAGATCCGCCGCAGCCCTGATCTGGGCGGGGTCGATATGCGAAATGGTCTCTGCGCTCCTCTTCAGCTCTGCGACGATAGCATCATTCATTGGGGTACCTCCAGGAGATCACACCGTTGGGCTCGTACATGAAGTCCGACACTCTAGCACCGTGTTTCTGGAGTTCCTGGGCGACATTGTACTTCCTGTCGTATCTGCATATGAAGTACATGAACCCACCTCCTCCGGCACCGGACACCTTGCCTCCGAGGGCACCGGCCTTGCGGGCAGCCTCGTAGAGTTCGTCTATCTGGGGGTTGGTGATCTTGTTGGAGAACTGCTTCTTGTACTGCCAGGAGAGGTCGAGGAGTTCACCAGCCGTGTTGATGTCACCCTTCTCCATGGCACGTGCCATGTCCAGGGCGATCTCCTTGGACCTGTCGAGGGCCTCCTCGTTCTGACCGCTCTTGAACGAATTGACCTGACTCTCGATGATCTTGGCGGATTCGCGGGACGTACCGGTGTAGCAGATAAGGGAGCGGTATTGCAATTCATTGATCGTGTCGTTGGTTATCCTGACACGGTTCACATCGACGCCGTTCGCTCCGAACTTCATGAGATTGAATCCACCGAAGACGGCGGCATACTGGTCCTGCTTCCCTCCCTTGAGACCTATCTCCTCGCGCTCCAACTCGTATGCGAGCTGCGCCATCTCGGAACCGGTCATCCTGGTACCGATCCATTCGCACACCGCGGCGATGATGGAAACTATGACCGTGGATGATCCCCCCAGACCTGATCCTGGAGGAGCCTCCGACTGGAGGAACATCTTGAACCCGTCCGTGATCTCGAAATGGTTCGTCACGGCCTTGATGAGGTCCATGTTCCCGTCCAACGGGAGGGGGCCACCGTCGAGGGGTGCCTCGTATTTCCCGTAATCCGTGGAATGGACCGACATGGAATGATTGCCCGTGGGAGTGATGGTACAGTAGGCGTACCTGTTGATCGTGGTGTTGAAAACAACCCCTCCTTTCTTCGAAGCGTAGGGGTCGACATCCGTACCGCCTCCGGCGATGCCGATTCTCAATGGAGCTCTTGACCTGTAGTGTATCCCATCCATAATACCACCGGATGCATGGATGGGCATCGAAGCCTATCCGCACCTGATAGCCCACATCAATCAGACTAACGGCACTTCCTACGGTTTCCTCCTATAAAAATATGCAATGCCGTCTACTATGGCCACAATTCACCTGTCTGGTAGTATTCCATTATAGGGAAATCGGGTTTTCATTGGGCGATTATGTACAATCCATCCAATGACATACAAAGTGCATGAACAGCAGATGTGACGTCGTATCCGAGCAACAATCTTTATCATCGAGCACGATGCGACCGC
>CALYUZ010000195.1 GCA_945492685.1 uncultured Methanomassiliicoccaceae archaeon
GGACACGGCGGTCGCCAACGGGATCGCCATCGCTTCCGGCGCCAGGATCAGGTCGCAGTCAAGATCGGATATCTCCATGATACGGTCGGTGACCTCGGCGAGTATCTCCGGATCCATCCTGGGTATGCCGTCCATCAGCGGATTGATGAGATATGGATAACCGTTCCTGGAGATGATGCGGCTGGATTCGATACTCGCTCTGGTCCTTTCGAGCATATCCGTCGAATGCACAAATACGGATTAATTGTTTGCTGGTACGTCCGCGCGCACACGTGTCATAAGTGGCGTTTTTATAGGGCCAATCTATCCGTCATATCGATTCAAATGGATATCGAAGAGAGATATGCGCTCGTAATGAGGAATGTGGAGGAGCTCATCACAGAGAGTGAGCTCAGAGAACTTCTTGCCACCAAGGAACACCCCACTGCATATATCGGATTCGAGCCTTCCGGACTCGTCCACATGGGTTGGGCGCTCGTGGCCGGAAAGATCCGCGACCTCGTCAATGCAGGCTTCAAGGTAACCATCTTCTGGGCCGACTGGCACGCATACATCAACGACAAGCTCGGAGGGGACCTGGAGAACATCCGTACATGTGCCAGATACATGGAGGACTGTTTCATCGCACTGGGGGTCCCGAAGGACGGTGTGGAGTTCAGATACGCCTCCGACGTGCTCAGCGAGATCGAGTACTGGGGGAAGGTCATCAAGGTCGCCAAGGTCACATCCCTGTCCAGGGTGAAGAGGGCGATGACCATCATGGGACGTTCCGAGGACGAGGCCGAGGTCGATTCCTCCAAGCTCTTCTATCCCATCCTGCAGGCCACCGACATCTTCTCCATGGATGTGGACCTGGCATACGCCGGTATCGACCAGAGGCGCGCACACATGCTCGCCAGGGACGCTGCCGAGAAGCTCAAGTGGAGGAAACCCATCGCGATCCACACCCCGCTCCTTCCCGGACTCGCCGGAGGGAACAGGATGGATCCCACCGCATCCAAGATGTCCAAGAGCGACCCCAACAGGAACATCAACATCCATGACACACCTGAGGACATCAAGAAGAAGATGAAGAAGGCTTTCTGTCCCCCGGAGAAGGAAGAGGAGGACACCAACCCCGTCCTCATGATCGCCAAGTACATCATCTTCCCCACGCTGGGACGTATGGACATCAACCGTCCGGAGAAGTACGGTGGCCCCGTATCCTACGATTCGTATGAGGCACTCACCACCGATTACTTCACGCAGGTCGACGGAAAGGCGCTCCTCTCCCCGATGGATCTCAAGGACGGAGTGGCCGACGGAATGAACAGGTGCCTCGAGCCCGTGGCCAGGTACTTCGAGGAGCACCCGGAGAACTACAATGCGATGCAGGACGTTCTCCGCAAGCTCGGAAAACTCTGATCGAAGGGGGTAGACCCCTTCTTAACTTCTTTCAGACACTCTTCTCCGCGTCGGACTTCTTGATCTGACGGAATACATCCATGGTCCTCTGCATGCACATGTGCAACATGGCCTCGGCATCGCCTATGCCAGACATACCGGCTGCACCACCGTGTCCACCGCCCTCGGTATCGGTCTCCGTACCGAGTCCTTTGAGGATCTCTCCGAGGTGCAGACCCCTGCGAAGGATCTCCTGGGTGGTCCTGGCACTTATCCTGAAGGAATCGTCCCTCTGGGATGCCACGAACGCAACGTCCGCGCCCGACTGCAGCAACGCCCTGCATCCGGACGCTTCGAACGATCCTCCCACGGATACGGCGACGATCATGTCCCCCACGCGTTCGAACCTGGATCTCTCCACACATTTCATCATGGCTATGCGCTCGGACATACCGGTCTCCGCCTTGGTCAGTGCGAACGCCTCGTCCATGTCGATGTCGGCCTCCTCCATCACGGAAGCGAAATCTCTGAGGAGTTCGGGTGTGGCGAACTGGAAATGTCCGCTGTCCGTTATCATCCCGCCTATGAGTGCCAGACCGACGTTCTTGTCGATCCTTCTGCCGGACGCCCTTATCACGGACATGATGATCTGGGTACAGGAGACCTTGGTGCTGTCGCAGAACAGATTGTTCTCGGACCATTTGCCGCTGGGCATGTGGTGGTCTATGACGATCACGTCATCCGGGAATACCAGTTCGGTGTCCCCTACCAGTTGTTCCGGGGATGAGGTATCCACGATCACGACCCTGTCGAACTGGGACAGTTCTGCCTTCTCCTTGACAGTGATGCCGAGCTTGTCCACGACCATCCTGGCGACACGGTCCACGCCGTTGGGTGCGAATATCACCGAGTCTCCGAATGTCGCGGAAATCGCATAAGCGGAGCCGATAGCATCCATGTCCGCATTGCCGTGGACCAGGATGACCTTGCTGCAGTTCTCAAGCCTGTCGGCCACTGTCTTGTACATAATCGGCCGGATGTCGTCCGTGTATTTAGTTGTCGCAGGAAAATATAGTTAAGGGGGTTTGGGCAGGGTTCAGGCCTGCTGTGCAGGTGCCTGTCCCATTGCCTTGTTGATGGTCTCCTGGAGGGAGTCGTACTTCTCGCGAAGTCCCTTCTCCTGGCGTTCCAGGGACTTGATCCTGATCTCCAGG
>CALYUZ010000196.1 GCA_945492685.1 uncultured Methanomassiliicoccaceae archaeon
GATGTATCTATAGTATATCTGTTAATAATGCCCTCAGTATATTTGGAACAAGCCCATTCTGAAGCCAACTCTTCATCTTCTGTTAGGTAGAACCCCAACCCATAGTCGTTTGTTGTCTTACCTTGTCCATATGTTGGTCGCGGTATGACCTTTGTGGAGCCGTGATACAGATTAAGGATCGTCATTAAAAGATATACTCCTGTAGAAGTATAAAAAATAGGCATTCAGGCAATCGACAGTGATGATCGTTTCTTCAGACTTGAGATATTGATGAGCAGTCAGCGGGAACAATCTCCGGGATATCACCGTAGATCGCCACCTTGTCGTCACAGCATGACATGCATCCTTTGACCCCTTCGAGCGAACCGATCCTTTCCACGGATGATTGGAGTGAACCTTCATCCTTCACAAGGTTCCCCAGTGCAGTTGCGCAACAGTCAGCGAGTATGACGTCGTCTGAGAAAACCGTGCTTATGCTGCTGTTCCCGAATGAAACCGAGGGTCCGACCGTTCTGGATGAGGAGCACACCCCTGTGATGTGATCGGATTCCATGAGGAATGCCATGTCCGTCAGTACGGGATGGTCCGCGAACAACCCCACGGGAACGGGTCCGGGGGAGTAGAATGCGATGTCCCCTCCATTCTCAACGACTGCAACGGAAGAACCCGCTTCGACAAGTCTCTCTGCTGTACGCAGAGCCACGGCTCCGGCGACACCCGCCATCGGCCCGACCTCAGAAAGCTCCGATGCCCTGCACATGTTCTGTATCAGGGGATCATCCCCATCAGCGACGGGATAGGGGTCGTAGGTTATGCCGAAGAAGGGATCCTCCGCGATCTTCGACTCGATGATCGACCTTGCCTCGAAGACAGCATCCGAGATGACCCTGTCCATGCCCTCATCGCACAGGATCGTGAGGATGGTCTCCTTGTACCTGAAGCGAGTCCTCATAGTTCGAGCTGTATCGCCTTGACGGAACAGGCGTTGATGCAGGCGCCGCATGCGATGCAGGTCCTGGTGTTGAGTTTGACCTCCGCCGTGTCCCTGTCATGGTAGATGGAACGGGTGGGGCAGAGGGAAACACAGGCCCCGCAGCTCCAGCACCTGTTGTAGTCGTGGGATATGTGGCCGGTGAGTTCCTTGACCTTGAAGCCGAGCTCCCTCAGGTGGTTCATGCCCAAGGTGACATCATCGCAATCCCCTATCACGCTCAGGAGCATGAAACCGCTTCCGTCTCCGCCGATGTCCGCCCTGAGGACGTTGGGTTTCAGGTTGTACTCGGACACGAGCGTGTACGTGACGGATTCTAGGACGTTGCTCTCGTTGAAATCTATCCTGTATTTCGCTTCCATCTCACTGACCTCCCTTTTCCACGAGTCCCTTGAGCTTCCCTTCCTTGGGGAACTGCAGACACGGTTGGTTCAATAGGAACTCCCCGTGCTCGATCCAGTCCTTGAGGGTCTCGGCAACCGCCCTTGCCCCGGACAACGAGGACATGGAGGATGTCCTGATGCTCCTGCCCTCGTATTCGATGGTACCGGAGCGGAGCTGTTCGTAGCTGTACCTCTGCATGCATGTCCTTCCGGTCGGGAGGCTGTAGTCCAGCATCTCCGCGAAGATCTCATCGTTGGATATGGCGCATCTGCGCATGATGTCCTCGTTGAGGATCGGTATCGGGATCCCCACACCTATCGCCAAGGATATTCCATAGCCTGTGATGTCGAGTCCCCTGACGAACCTCGCGTCCATCTGCTTCATGTCCCCTGTGAGCGCGAGGGTCCTCGCACCGGCGACGGGGACGCCGTTGACCTCCTCGGGGGTGGTCTTGAACTGGGTGCCGGGCCAGGTGACGTATCCCTCCCCGCCGGCGAGGAATATCCTCGTTCCCATGCCGATGGTGTCCAGATGGGGATCGTTGAGCAGGGGCGAGAGCTCCCCGGCGGAGCTGTAGGTGGCGTTCTTCATCTTGGGGAGGAGCTTCCCCATGTAGGTGTAGATGGTCCTGTCGGATGTGTTCGTGGCGATGCTGTAGTTCTGATAGCAGTTGCGGGGGTTGTAGAGGTAGGCCTCGTTGATGTCGTCGAGGGTGATGTCCGTCTCGATTCTTTTCCTGACGTAGCAGTCCGTTCCGGGCCCGGTGGCCAGGAGGTGGACGGATTTCCCTGCGATCAGGTCCTCGATGACATGTGCCCCGCCGTATCCGGTACCGGGTGGATCTATCAGTGACGTGGCACCGAGGTAGGTGTCGACGGCTGCCAGGCCCCCGTAGGCCTCGACCCCGTTGAGCCTGATGTCCGTCATCCTTATGGGGGGATCGGCATGTCCGAGGTTCAGGAACGCTCCGGATGAGCACATGGCCCCGAACGTACCCGTTGTGACAACGTCCACCTGTTCCGCGGCCTTCTCCACGCCCTTCTTCCTGACAAGGTCGACGACCTCCTCGGCGGTGAGCACCATCGCCTCCCCGGCCCTTATCTTCTCGTTGATCTCCTCGTAACTCTTCGCCAATTTACTCGCTCCGCACCTATCCGGCAATTATATGGAATAGGGAGGGTAAGGTGAATATAGATTATATAAAAAG
>CALYUZ010000197.1 GCA_945492685.1 uncultured Methanomassiliicoccaceae archaeon
TCTCGATGCCGTGCTCCTTGGCGTACTCGATCTCCTCCTCTCTGGTGGTGACCCATTCCCTCATGGGTGCGATGATCTGGAGGCTGGGGTCCTGGGAGACGATTCCGACATCGAACCTGACCTGGTCGTTTCCCTTCGCGGTGCATCCGTGTGCGATGTACTTGGCTCCCTCCGCCTTCGCGACCTCGACCAGCTTCTTGGCGATGAGGGGTCTGGCGATCGATGTGCTGAGGGGGTAGACGTTCTGGTACAGGGCGTTGGCCTTGAGTGAGGGCCAGACATAGTCCTCGACGAACTCTTCGGTTGCATCGATGAAGTCGGACTTGATCGCACCGTTCCTGATGGCACGGGCGACGATATCGTCCTTGCTGGGGTTCTGTCCGACGTTGATCGCGATGGCGATGACATCGACGTTGTACTTCTCCTGGAGCCAGTGGATGGCCACGGATGTGTCGAGTCCTCCGGAGTATGCCAGGACGACCTTGTCCCTCGCTCCGTCCTTCTTTGCAGTTGCGTCTTTCTTCTTGCATGCTGCCATGTTATCGGCCCTGCCAGAATCTTGTTGTTTATTATGGTTACCCGTACGCGTGTGCGCGTGCGGACGGCCTCCGATTCCGATAGTGCAATGGTGAACATGCGGTGTCTATAGGGACACAGCCATTGAATCGCATCCTCACAGTCCATGAATGCCTCCATTTGGCATCGGAACGGGTGGGAAACGCGGGGGATACACACTGTCACCTTGACCACAAGGGGGTCCGTGCGACGCCAATTCTGTTCATCCGCATACGGAGGGTGTTTTTCGTGTCTGAAATGAAACAATACACTTATTAACGGTATTCGGATGGTCGGACCCACACAAAGGAGCGCAAGCCCATGACAAAAGTAGGAATCATAGGAGGAACAGGATACACCGGCGGGGAGCTGGCGCGTATCCTCTGCACACACCCGGACGTCGAGATAGCGGCGATGACGTCGCGTCAGAACGCGGGCCTGAGGGTTCAGGACGTGCACTCCTACCTCAGGGGCTATGTGGACCTGGAGTTCACCGAGAAGATCTCCGATACCAAGGACCTGGACTTCGTTTTCGTGGCCACACCCCACGGTGTCGCCATGAAGGAGATCCCCGCATTGGTCGAACAGGGCATCAAGGCCATCGACCTGTCCGGGGACTACCGCCTACACGATGTGTCGGTGTATGAGAAGTGGTACGGACACGAGCACACCGATGTGGAGAACCTGCAGAACGCCGTGTACGGTCTTCCGGAGTTCTTCCGCGATGAGATCAAGGGTGCGGACCTGGTGGCCAATCCCGGGTGCTACGCCACGTCCATCATCCTCGCATGCGGACCCCTCCTCAAGGCAGGTGTCGTTGACGAGGACATCCTGGTCGATGCCAAATCCGGGACATCCGGTGCCGGGATGGTGCCTTCAGCACGCACTCACCACTCCACTTGCGGCGAGACGATCATCCCCTACAGTGTCGGGAAGCACCGTCACACCCCGGAGATCGAGATGGCGGTCGACCGCTTCGCCGGTTCCCATGCCAAGGTGACCTTCGTACCGCAGCTGCTCCCGATAGTGCGTGGTATCCTGTCCTCGTGCTATTTCAATCTCAAGAAGGACCTCTCTCAGAAGGAGGTCGATTCGATCTACGACAAACAGTACGGAAAGGAGACGTTCGTGCATTACGTGCAGGACCCCTCCATCCGTGCGGTGGTGGCATCCAACCACGCCCAGGTGGCATCCAAGGTGATCGGTGACAAGACCGTGTCCTTCGGCGTCCTGGACAATCTGGTGAAAGGGGCCTCGGGACAGGCAGTCCAGTGCATGAACCTCATGCTCGGACTGGACGAGAAGACCGGGCTCAACATCCCTGGACTGGGGGTATGAAGATGGTAGAGATCATAGAAGGCGGCGTGACGACCCCCCAGGGGTTCAAGGCCGCAGGTGTGCACAGCGGTGTCAAATACCGTTCGCTGGACCTCGGACTCCTGTATTCCGAGGTTCCCGCAAGTGCTTTCGTCGGATACACGAGCAACAACGTCAAGGCCGCACCCGTTCAGGTGATGATGAAGGAGAACTCCGAGAAGCTCTCCGCCGTCGTCGTCAACAGCGGTAACGCCAACGCCCTTACGGGACGCCGCGGTATCGAGGATGCCCTCGAGATGAAGCGCGCGGTCGCATCGGCACTGAACCTCGATCCCCTGGAGGTCGGGGTCATGTCCACCGGACTCATCGGCCGTTTCCTGGACATGCACAAGATCCGCTACGGTATCTCACGTGCCGCAGGGGCACTGGACTCCGGACGCGAGGCGGACGGACTCATCGCCCAGGCCATCATGACCACGGACACGATCAAGAAGGAGTGCGCCGCACGCGTGCGTCTCCAGGACGGTACTTTGGTGTACATCGGTGCCATATCCAAGGGAAGCGGGATGATCGAGCCCCACATGAAGGTCCTCCACGGTACGACCCTCTCCCTGATCACCACCGATGCCACCCTGTCCCCCAAGTTCCGCGAGACATGGCAGTCCATCCTCGACGATTCCATGAACATGGTCTCCGT
>CALYUZ010000198.1 GCA_945492685.1 uncultured Methanomassiliicoccaceae archaeon
GACCCACGGAGGTCCCGGAGGGAGATCGTGGCGATCGAGTGAATAGGGTAGGAACGGTATTCCGAGGTTTCTGGCGAACGAATAGGTCATGGCCTTGTCGTTGCATATCCTGGACACGGAAGAGCGGTTGTAGACGGTGGAGCCGTAGTCCTCGAGGAGGGACGTCTTCTCATGGTCCCTGGTGCGTGATATCACGATGTCCGGCGCGTACTCCGGGTCCATCTCCTCGGTGGTCACGATGGAGCATTCCAGTCCCGCCGCCTCTCCGCATTGTCTCAGCCTCTCGGCGAAGAACCCGTTGACCTCCAGGTCCTCCCTGTCGTAGAGGATCCAGCAGTCCCTCATGTCAGAGCCTCCCGATGATGTGCTCCAATATCATGTCGGAGACGTCGATCCCGGTGCAGTTCCTCAGGTTCTTCATATGGGCGTTGGAGTTGACCTCGCACACCACCGGTTCACCGTCCATGTAGAGGATGTCTACGCCGCAGAAGTCCGCTCCTACGGCCTCGGACGCCTTCAGGGCGAGTTCCTCCTCATCTTCGGACGGTTGGTGGATGCTCATCACCCCTCCGATGGTCGTGTTGGCACGGAAATCACCGTCCCTGCCTTTCCTCGACACGGATGCGACCACCTCACCTCCGATCACCTCCAGACGCAGGTCGGAGGAACCGCATTCCACATAGCGCTGCACGATCCTCGGTCTCGCATCGCAGAACAGCGATTCTAGCTCCTTCCTGTCATGTGCGAGATGCACCTGCTGTCCGACGGATCCGAAGCAGTCCTTCACCACCATCGGATATCCGAAGGAATCCTCCGCTCCATCCAGGAACGAGAGGTCGGTGTATCCGATGCCGTCGAAGGTCATCGGTGATATCATGGTGGGGATGGATGGAACGTTGTTTTTGGACAGGGCGATGTGGGTGAGGGACTTGTCATCGCAGATGCGGATGCATTCGGATGAGTTGAAGACGGGTGATCCGGTTCTTTCCAGAAGCATCGCCGCCCTCACATCCTTGTCCCAGAACAGGACGAAGTCCGTTTCCATCCTTTCGGATGTATCCACCATCAAAGGAAGGCGGTCGTTGGTCACGATATCTAGACCGATCCCTAATCTGTCGGCAGCGGCCGACATCATCTCCGCCGGCTCCCCGAACTTCCCTCCCCTGAGGAATCCGTTGACCACCATCGTTCCGCGCATGTGTCCATCAGCTTTCGCAACCCCTTATATACTTTCACACATCATCGGCGGTTCCGGAGATTGGATTGGACCCTGATGGGAATATGGCCTGGTTCGAAAACCTCGGATCCAGAGGGATAAAGCTGGGCCTCGACAACATGACTGAGCTTTTGGAACGCCTCGGCAACCCCCAAGAGGGTGTCAGGTTCGTGCATGTGGCCGGAACCGATGGAAAGGGATCGGTGTGCGCCATGATCGAGTCGATACTGAACGCATCGGACATCAGGGCCGGCGCGTTCACATCGCCCCACATTCAGAAGGTTAACGAGTGCATCCGTCTGGCCGGGGAGGACATCTCCGATGCCGATCTCATCGACATCCTGTCGAGGGTGAGGCCCTGTGTCGAGGACATGGCATCCGAGGGGAAGGTCTGCACGTCCTTCGAGGTCCTGACCGCCTGCGCCCTGCTGTACTTCAAGCTGGTCTCCGTGGAGATCGCAGTCGTCGAGGTGGGGATGGGCGGGAGGATGGATTCCACCAACGTCATCGTCCCCGAGGTGTCCGTGATCAACAACATCGGCATGGAGCACACCGCATATCTGGGTAACACCATCGAGGAGATCGCCTTCGAGAAGGCCGGGATAATGAAGCCCGACATCCCCTGCGTGACCATCAACGACGGTCCCGCTCTGGAGGTTCTGATGAGGAGGTCCGAGGAGATCGGTGCACCTCTGACGCAGGTCTCAGCCTCCGAGGTGGAGGTCGTGAACAGCAGGCCCGATGCCATAGAGATGATCTACCGCGGGGAGCTGTTCGAGGTCGCACTGCCCGGAAGGCATCAGGCGGGGAATGCCGCATTGGCGATAGGTGCCGTCTCGCTTCTCAGGGATTACGAGGAGAGGATCAGGGAGCATGTCGTGGAGGGATTGGCCACGGTGTCATGGCCCTGCAGGATGCAGAAGATGATGGCCATGCCCATAGTGGTGGATGTCACCCACACCCTGGCGGGAGCGAAATGTCTTGCGAGGGATGTGTCCGAGATCTACGGGAAGGTGGTTCTGGTGATAGGGATGCTCAGCGACAAGGACCTCGATGGGGTTTCAAGGGAATTGGCCCCCATCGCGGAGAGGGTGTTCGTCACCGCTCCGGATTCCCCCAGGGCAGCATCCCCCGAGATAATGGCCGATGTCATGTCCAAATACCACGATGATGTCACTGTGATGCCTACGGTCGCCGATGCCATGGAGGCGGCCATGGAATGCAGGGAGGATCTGAACGTCCTTGTGACCGGATCGTTCCGTACAGCGGAGGATGTGTTGAGATGGTTCCAGGAGAGATTTGCGACATCCTGAACATATTGTCTGAGGATTACAACCAGGGGGC
>CALYUZ010000199.1 GCA_945492685.1 uncultured Methanomassiliicoccaceae archaeon
CAGGTACGTAGTCCTGTTGAGTCTGCTGGCCATAGTCGGCGAGATGCTGAACATATTAGTCGGCGAGTACACACACGTCTACGACGGCATTGTGTTCCTGAAGGTCGGCCTTGAGTCGTACATCTCGGCGTTCTTCATGACGCTCTCCTCGTTCATGTCCGGACTGATGTTCATCTCCAGGATGGATATGATCTCCGGAAGCATCCGCCTAACCAAGAGGTGGGTCGTCCTCTTCGCCATGATGTTCGCGTTGGGGATATCCGTCGGAAGTCTGTTCTTCGAGTTCGTGTACCTCTATTCACAGGGATACTATATGTTCAACCTGGATTCGGTCTATTCCGACCCCGCCGACCGCATATCCAACAACCTGATGATGGCCGGTCCGTTCGTGGCCACGTTCGCGTCCGCTGCCTTCGCGATCATCACTACGAGGTTGATGAGGGGCCATGGGAAGGAGATCCTGTATGAGGAGGGAAGCAGATGAGCGACATGAACAGGAGTCTCAACTACTCAGATGTCGTCGCGGTCATCACATGCATCGCCATCGCGGCCATGAGCCTCATATCCTTCCTGTTCACGAGCCGTTTCGGATACGAGGTCTGCACCGGGGTGTTCTGCGCGATCGTCTGTCTCGCACCCACCGTGTTGAAGCATTACGGGATCCTCCAGCTTCCGCCGATATTCGTGTCTGTCATCATGCTGGCCATCTTCCTGCACGCATACGGCGTCCTGCTGCTGAGCTACGATCTGATCAAGTTCTACGACACCATGACTCACTTCATATCGTCGGTCGTGGTCTCCATGTGCGTATTCTACACGCTCATGTGCTATCAGGTCTACAGTCACGGGGTCGTCAGCTTCACCGGGGCCAAGATGTCGCTCATGATCACACTCATCATGCTCGGATTCAGCGCGTACTGGGAGGTCTTCGAGTACATAGTGGATATTACCACCGGTACCACCATGCAGTACAGTCCATTCGACACACTGCGTGACATGCTGTGCAACACGAGCGGAACGATCCTGGTGTCGGTCTGTGCCGGAATCTACACCCGCAAGAATCCGCTGGACACGATGGTCACGTCGTTCAACCTCCATCCCCGTCTCCAGAGGTTCATCGAGGACCCGTTCGGGGAGAAGGACAAGCAATAAATACGGGCATCAGATAGTCGACCTGCTCTTCAGAGCCGATGAATGATGACAGTGCCTTCGAGCACTGGAAAGAGGTAATTGAAATGTCTGTATTTGTTAAATTTGAGACACCCAAAGAGCTCTCAGACAAGGCCTACTCCCTCGCCGAGATGGCAAGGGATGGCGGAAAGATCAAGAAGGGAACCAACGAGGTTACCAAAGCCGTCGAGCGCAGCGCCGCAGCCATCGTCATCATGGCCACCGACGTCGAGCCCCCGGAGATCCTCGCCCACATGCCCGCACTCTGCGAGGAGAGGAACGTTCCCTACGTCTACGTCCCCAGCAAGGCTGAGCTCGGAGCCGCCATCGGACTCGACAAGCCCACCGCTTCCATCGCAATCATCGATGTCGGAAAGGGAAAGGCACTCTGTGATGAGATCGCCCAGGCAGCCGCAGCCCTCAAGAACTGAGGTGAGCTGAATGGTTGACACTGACAGCATCCCCTCAGAGGTTGTCGAGATCATCGGCAGGACCGGGATGACCGGAGAGGCTACCCAGGTCAAGGTCCGTGTCCTCGATGGCCGTGACAAGGGAAGGATCATCACAAGGAACATCATGGGTCCTGTTAGAATGGGCGACATCCTCATGCTGAGGGAGACGTCCAGAGAAGCCAGGAAACTGGGCATGAGGTGATTCCAATGGTCGACACTACTAGGAAGTGCTCCTTCTGCGGCGCATCCATCGAGCCCGGAACCGGTAAGATGTACGTCAAGAAGGACGGAACCATTCTGTTCTTCGACGCCAACAAGTGCTACAAGAACATGATTGAGCTCAAGAGGGTCCCCAGGACAACCGAGTGGACCGAGAAGGCAGCCATCGAGAAGGCAGCCAGGCTCAAGGCAGCAGAGAAGAAGGAGTGAGGTTTCCATGGCAATGGAGCAGACCTACCTCATGATCAAACCCGACGGAGTCCAGCGCGGACTCTGCGGTGAGATCCTCTCCCGCTTCGAGAAGAAAGGACTCAAGATCGTCGCAATGAAGCTCATGGTCATCCCCAAGGAGACCGCTGAGAACCACTACGCCGAGCACAAGGAGAGGCCCTTCTTCCCCTCACTGATCTCCTACATCACCTCCGGACCCGTCCTCGCGATGGTCCTCGAGGGTGAGAACGCGGTCTCCGTGTGCAGGAACATGATGGGAAAGACCAACCCCTCCGAGTCCGCACCCGGAACCATCCGCGGCGACTACGCGATGGTCACCGGACTCAACATCATCCACGGATCGGACTCCCCCGAGTCCGCCAAGAGGGAGATCTCCATCTTCTTCAAGCCCGAGGAACTCGTCACCTACGACAGGACCTCCGACAAGTGGATCTACGAGTGATAGCAAACTACTTTT
>CALYUZ010000200.1 GCA_945492685.1 uncultured Methanomassiliicoccaceae archaeon
AGGAACATCCTTAGGATGAAGGAGGGCCTCCAGTACGTGATCGACGAGCCTCTCGAACCCGCACCTGTCTTCAAGAAGATCCAGGAGCTCGGAAACATCAGCGACACCGAGATCTACCAGACACTCAACATGAGCATGGGATTCGACATCATCGCACCCGCGGATGTCGCAGAGGAGATCGCATCCTCTTACGATGGAGCGGCCGTCGTGGGGCGCGTACAGAAGGGTAACGGTGTGCTCCTCGAGAAGGAGAACATCCTGTACGATAGGTACTGAATCCGGAATTGTGCATGGCGCCATGGGCGCCTTGCACATACCGAAAATATTGATTTTAGGGATTACTCTGCTTCGGGGATCTCCCTTACCATTCAAGGGACCCATACAAACTCGTACGTTGCCCGTGTACGAGACGAATCGCTTCCTCTTTCTTCATGATAACCTGAGTTTGAGTGATAGAGCATTTCTCTGTCTGATACAACCTATGAATGGGGAGATCGTGCGTACAGAATCATCTTTCGATACAATCCAGTGACTGACGCGTCCTTCCAACGATCGCACGCCTGTCACCGTCAAGGAAGACATCCATGTCAGGGTGCTCCTGCTGATACGCAGATACCATCTGCATGATCTGACCCAACGAATAATCGTCTGAATCGACACTGACTAGGATACACTCTGGCGTCTGGATCACCTTATGTTCAATCCGGGAGAAACGTTGGACAGATATAACCTAGGTCGGTCCAGCAATCTGTATGGAGAAGTCATGGTGCCGCGAGCCGGGCTCGAACCAGCGACTTCAAGATCTTCAGTCTTGCACTCTCCCAACTGAGTTACCGCGGCGTAAATACCCCGAGTACAAGTTCTTATTAAAATATTTTGGTAGAGGCCAGGAGCTTAATGGCATATACCGAGATAATCCGACATCTGCTGATATGGATGGGATCGACGTTTCGGACGTTTGCCGACTATCGGCGGCTCCCTGGTGTACTCGCCCCTGCTCATGTACACAAAGGACACCTCCGCCTTCCCGATCATCGAACGTATGCGTGCGCATCTTACGGAGACCGAGACGCATGCGATCGCCAGGATGGCGGCCGCTGTCACGGAGATCATGAAAACGGGTTTGAGAGGATCGCCGTCCAGATTCGGGACGGCGAAGCAGATACATGCCAATGACGCGAATCCCAAGGACAACGCGATCAGCACGAATCTGCGGAGCTCACTGTCCATCGGAGGCACCGCCGGCATCGGAGCCTTCCGAGGACGGGGCCGTCTCCGTCTCGACAGGGCCCTGCTCCACCATGGGCACCGGATGGACCGCTACAACCTTGTCGCCTTCGCGGAGGTTCATGATCCTCACGCCTGCGGTGTTGCGCCCGTATTCGTTGATATCGGACACCTGCATGCGTATGACCATTCCGGACTGGCTTGTGAGGATCAGCCCCATCTCCTTGTTGACCATCCTCACGGCAACGACACCTCCGTTGCGCTCGGTGGTCTTCAGGGTGATGACACCTCTGGCACCGCGGTGTGTCCTGGTGTACGAATCGACATCGGATACCTTTCCGTATCCGTTCTCGGATATTGTGAGGATCTTGTCACCGGGCTTCACCAGTGTCATGGATACGACCTCATCTCCCTCGTCGAGCCTTACACCCTTGACACCCATGGTGTCCCTTCCGGCGGACCTGACCTCCTTCTCGTCGAATCTTACGGCGAGACCATTCCTGGTCGCGATGATTATGTCGCAGTCACCGTCGGTGATCTCCGTCTGTACCAGACTGTCGTCCTCTTCCAGCTTGATGGCCTTGATGCCACGCTGCCTGACGTTGCCGTAGAGGGAGAGGTTGGTCCTCTTGACGATACCGGACCTGGTACAGAACACGAGGAACCTGTCATCGGTGAAGTCACGGGTGTGCATGAATCCGATCACCTTCTCCCCTTCCTGAAGATCGGGGAGCATGTTCACGATCGGCTTGCCTTTGGACTGTCTGCTTCCCTCCGGGATACGGTATCCCTTCAGCCACAGGAGGCGCCCGGTGTCGGTGATGAACATTATGTAATCGTGTGTGCTGGTGACGAACATGTCGGCGACCACGTCCTCCTCCTTGGTCTGCATACCGCGGAGACCGATTCCGCCACGGTTCTGCTCCCTGTATGTCCTCAGAGGTATGCGCTTGACGTAACCGTCGTCGCTGATGGTTACGACCACCATCTCCTCGGGGATCAGGTCCTCCTCGTCGGTGTCGATGGCGTTGGGATCGATGACCGTACGACGCTCGTCACCGTATGCGGCCCTCATCTCCATCAGTTCTTCCTTGATGATCGTAAGGATGCGTCCCTCATGTGCCAGTATATCCTTGTAGTCCTCTATCAGAAGCTCGGTGTCCTTGTAGTCCTTGCGGAGGGTCTCAATCTCCAGACCAGTCAGCTTCTGGAGCTTGAGGTCCAGGATCGCCTTCGCCTGCGTCTCGTCGATGGAGAGGAGCTCCTGGAGACCGATGTTG